>PFGT01000095.1 GCA_002782005.1 Hydrogenophilales bacterium CG12_big_fil_rev_8_21_14_0_65_61_21
CATGCCCGGCTTGTTGGGTTGAATCCCGACAAGGGCTTACATATAAGCATTCCAAAGAATGCAACGCTACAATAGCGAAATGACGCGGCCATTGGCCGCGTCGCCGTTTTCTGCTACAAGCTATTGCCTGCAAGCGCAGCAACCGAGGTTAAGAAATGAAACGCCCCAAAACTGTAGACGAATATATAGACTTGGTGCACCAGGCGGTTTACGAGATCGATGAGTTTCGCTCCGGCCTGGATTACGACCCCGAGAACGCCGAGCAGTTCGGCCCGTTTATTGAACAGCTTGACGCCATGGTGCGCCAGGTCTTTGACGACATGGTCAATGGCAAGTATGAATGGGGTTATGGCCAGGATTTGCCGTTCATGCCGCTGGTGGTCAGATACGGCCGCTACATCCCGTTCCAGCGTGTCCTGATGACGGTCAACGAAACCCACAAGAACGGGCTGGATTCTTGACTAAACTACTGTTCTTCGTCCTGCTGGGTGTGGCCGCCGTGGCCTGGTTCAAGAGCCGGGGCGGGCCGCGTCGAGACCTGGGTAAATCGAAACCGTCCGAGGTCGAGGACATGGTGCGCTGCCAGGTCTGCGGCATCAACCTGCCCCGCTCCGAGGCTATCCTGGGCCGTGGCCGCATCTACTGTTGCGATGAACATCGCCGCCAGGACCAGGGCTGACCCCGGGGTTTTGCCCGACCAGCCGCTTTACCCGGACAGCTTCTGGCGGTCGCTCAAGCAGCTCAACGCTTTTCGTTTCTTTCTGGCGCTATTTTTCGTCGTATCGGTCCTGTTCACCGACTCGCTCGATGTCCTTGGCCCGCGCCATCAAGTGGCGTTATTGCTGGTGGCCGCTGTATATATGGCCGCCGCTGGCGGATTTCACTTCTTTCTGAGCGGCCAGCGTTGGGGTTTCAATTACCAACTGGTCACGCAGTTGGTTACGGACATCGCGATCATCGCCCTGTTCATCCATTTTGGCGGCGGCAACGCGACTGGTCTGGGGCTGGTCCTGACCGTGCCGATGGCGGCTGCGGGGTTGCATCCGGAAACCCGGATCATGCTGTTTCTCGCGGCCCTGGCCAGCCTGGCGGTATTGCTGGAACAGTCACTGACCATGCTGGGTCTGGGTGATACCGCCGGCCGCGACATCGCCGGGGGCTATCTGCGCGCGGCCATGTTGTCGGTGGGTTTTTTTACCGTGGCCGGCATCTCCCATCTCCTGGCCAGGGGGATGCTGGCCTCGGCTCGGATGGCCGACGAGAAGGGGCGGGTGGCCAACGAAATGGAGCGGATCAACGCCAAGGTCATTCAGGACCTGCCTTATGGTGTCCTGGTGCTGGGGTCTGAGGGGCAGGTGACGCTGCATAACCAGCAGGCAGAGTCGTTGCTCCATTGTTCGGTGCCGGCGAAATCGACGTTGATGGACTGCAACCCCGATCTGGCCGCACTCTGGCGGGACTGGCTGAAGGACGGCAGCTTGGCTGCGGCGGTCTTGCCGACCGAGACCGGGGAGGGCCGTTTGCGCGTGCGCCTGATGGCGCTTGGTCCGGACCGTGGCCAGGGCGCGGTGGCGATCGTCGAGGATATGAGCGAGTTGGAGCAAGAGGCCATGCAAATGAAGCTGGCCGCCTTGGGACGGTTGACCGCCAACCTGGCCCATGAGATACGCAACCCCTTGTCGGCCATCGGCCAGGCTGCCCAGTTGCTGCGTGAGGATGCCGGCCAGGGTACGCCGATGGCACGGCTGACCAGCATCATCGAGGACAATACGGCGCGCTTGAACGAACTGGTCGAGGATGTGCTGTCGCTTGGGCGCCGCGATCGACGGAATCGGGAAGTTATTGCCCTCGATGAATTTCTGCCGGCTTTCATCGCTCAGTTTGAGCAGGCCGAGTCCATACTGGACGGGCTGATCGGTCTGGAGATGGAGCCTGGTCTCAAGATCGAATTCGATCGTCTGCACCTGCACCAGATACTCTGGAACCTGCTGCGCAATGCCTACCGTCACTGTTCGCGTTCGCCCCGCGCGATCGTCCTGAGCGCCGCCGCTGCCGGGGACAGGGTCCAGGTCGAGCTATACAATGACGGTCCAAGCATACCCGCCGAGCTGCGCCAGAAGCTGTTCGAGCCGTTCTATTCGACCAACCGCATGGGCACTGGCCTGGGCCTATATATCGCCCAGGAATTGACCGAGGCCAACGAGGGCCAACTGCATTGTTTGGCGCAGGCGCAAGGTGCGCGTTTCCGCCTCAGTGCGAAATTGCAAAAGTAAGCAATGACAATTCCAACCGTACTTATCGTTGATGACGAACCTGACTTGCTGGACCTGGCAGACCTGACTTTGGCCCGCATGGGCCTGAATGTCGACCGGGCGGCCACCGTCCAGGCCGCCTTGGCCAAGATCGACGGGCGCCGTTATGACCTCTGTTTGACCGATATGCGGTTGCCGGATGGCGAAGGCCTGGAGATCGTGCGCCATATCGGCGGCCATGCGCCGCTGACGCCGGTGGCCGTGATTACCGCCTATGGTTCCGCCGAAAATGCCGTCGCCGCGCTCAAGGCCGGAGCCTTCGATTATCTGTCCAAGCCAGTTTCGCTGGAGCAGTTACGCACCCTGGTCAAGACCGCGCTCAAGGTGCCGGGCGACGTCGATCGGCATCGGCCAGGCGGTGTGCAACTCATCGGCGAGTCGGCGGCGATGCAGCAGATCCGAACCAAGATCGAGAAACTGGCCCGCAATCAGGCCCCGGTTTTCATTACCGGCGAGTCGGGCACTGGCAAGGAGGTCGCCGCCCGCCTTATCCATGAACTCGGTCCCCGCGCCGGCAAGCCATTCCTGGCCGTCAATTGCGGCGCAATCCCGGAAAATCTGATGGAGAGCGAGTTCTTCGGTTACCGCAAGGGTGCATTTACCGGCGCCGATAGCGAACGGGACGGTTTTTTTCAGGCCGCCAACGGCGGCACGCTGTTTCTCGACGAGGTGCTTGATCTGCCTATGGCCATGCAGGTCAAGCTATTGCGCGCCATCCAGGAGCGCAGCGTGCGCCGGGTCGGCGGTACGGCGGAGGAACTCGTGGATGTCCGCATCGTTAGCGCCTCGCATCGAGATATGGCGGCGGCCGTGGCAGCCGGGCAGTTTCGTAATGATCTGTATTACCGGCTCAACGTCATCGATCTCAGAATGCCGGCCCTGCGCGAACGGCCGGATGACATCCCGGCGTTTGTGGCGTTCTTTATTAACCGCATAGCAGGGAGCGGTTCGGCGACCTTGTCCGAGTCAGCGCTCAAGGCACTGGTCGGTTATTCCTTTCCGGGCAACGTCCGTGAACTGGAGAACATACTGGAACGGGCGCTGGCGCTGAGCGACTCGGGGGTCATCGAGGCGGACGAGCTTAATCTGGCGCCGGCCGCCTCGAACGGAGCGGATGGTGTGGCTCAGGGAGGCGAGTTGCCGTTGCAGGACTATCTGGACCGGGTCGAGCGGGAAAAGATCGTTCAGGCGCTGGAACAGACCAAGGGCAACAAGACCGCCGCTGCCCGTCTGCTGGGGGTGACCTTCCGCAGCCTGCGTTATCGGGTCGAGCGGCTGGGTATCGAGTAGACCGCTGCGGTCTTGGGGCCGATGCGCCGTGATCGTTAGCCGCGGGCAGTGGCGGCGGCAAGCAGTTCCTCGACCGAGCCGTCGAAGGGCGGCAACTGGATAGAGCCGAGCCGGGCATTGATCTCATAGGTCTGACCTTGCCACTGGAAATGACTCGACGACAAGGCGGCCAGGATGTCCGCCGCGATCCGGTCGGCGACTGCCGGCGGGCAAATGGTGAGCAAGACGCCAAATTCCTGGTCGTTCATGCGGGCCAGGAGGTCGGTATCACGGATGTGGGCCCGCAGCATCGCGCTCAGGTGTCGAACCAGCCGGTCGCCGGCGCGCTTGCCGGCTGCCCGATAAACCTGCTGGACGCCGTCGAAGCCGATCTGGAGATAGGCAATCGGCCGTTCGCCGGCCCGCTCTCGTTCGAGCACCCGGTTCAGACGGCTGATCATGAAGTTGCTGCCCGGTAGGGTGGTGAGCGTGTCCCGGTCCCACAAATCCGGTTGGCGGCGGAGCCACTCCCGTTCTTCGGTGACGTCGCGCAGCAGTAGTACCGCGAACTGAATCTCGCTTAAGGCGTCCCGGACGATGCGGCAGGTGCCTTCCACCTCGAGTTCGGCGCCTTGGCGAGTGATTAGCCGCGCCCCCCATGACAATGGCATTTGATCGGTTCGTTCATCGTCGGCCAGCAAAGAGGCGACCAGGGAGTCGCGGGTCAGTGGGTCGACGAGGTTGAGTCGGTCCGGCAGTCGATCGCTGTTCTCGCCCAACAACTTACTGGCCGCCGGGTTCAGGTACGTGACGCGGCCCTGGCCGTCGATGCGGATAACACCTTGGTTCAGCGCGTCCAGGGTATCTTCGGTCTGGGTGATTTTTCGAGTCAGCGCGGCCTCATGGTTTCGGACCAGATGGGTGGTGATGGCAATGGCGAGCAGGGCGATGAACAGGCTGACAACGGCAAATGCTTGGTTGAGCGACAGGTCATCTACAGCAGACGCTTGGCTGGCGCCGCCTAGCCATTGGACTACCATGCCGGGATGCATGATATCTTCGGTTAGATGGAGCAGAAGAATGCTGAAAATGGTGGCGAAACCTGCGGCGAGCGGCAACAGCAAGCTGGGCCGGTTTTTTGGCCTTGAACTGCCTACATCCTGATCTTTAACGTCTGCATGTGCCATTTTTACCCCTGCTTTATCCGGCTTTTTGCCGCGGATTTATTCTGTCCATAAGCCGACGACAGAGGGCATAGTATATATGGCGCGATGGTTTGGGGCACACATTCATGTGTACCAGCCCGGTTTAGGTATTGAGCAAGAACAACTTGGACTGCTTGACGTCTCAGATGGTGATCAGGCCCGAAACCCAGCGACCATAAAGCCGTTCCGCCATTGCCCGCATTGCCGGCAGATTCGCCGGGGTCTGCTGCAGGATGACAGCGGGGGTTTGGACCGCACAACTGTCGGCGGCGGCGATTTCGTCGCGGCCCACCGCGCACCACTCGCGGATCATGGCCTCGGTCATCTCGACGTGACATTGCAGGGCCAGATGCCGGTCATTCAAGACAAATGCCTGATTGGCGCAGTGCGCGGTCTCCAGGATACGGACGGCGCCATCCGGGAGGCTGAAGGTCTCGCCGTGCCAGTGGAAGGCCGGGAATTCGGTGGTCTCGCCAAACCAGGCCCTGGCCTCGGGCGTTGCCGTGACGCGGGCCATGCCCCAGCCGATCTCCTTGATCGGATTGCGGGTGATGACGCCGCCCAGCGCCTTGGCGATCAACTGGCCACCGAGACAATGACCGAGCACCGGGATGTTCGCGGCCACGGCTTGCCGGATCAGCTCCAGCGAGCGCGGTATCCAGGGCAGGTCGTCGTTGACGCTCATCGGGCCGCCCATGAACACCAGGCCGGAATACGTGTCCGGCGCAGTCGGGATCGCCTCGCCCCGGTCCACGGCAATCAGTTTCCAGGGGATCGTGTGGGCAGCCAGAAACTCGCCTAGGTAGGCCGGGCCTTCGTGGCCGACGTGACGGAAGATGGCGACCGGTTTCATCAGCTTGTCTTTTTGTCGCGCTCGATCAGTGCGTAGGCGCTGTGGTTATGAATGGATTCGAAGTTTTCCGCCTCGACGATGTAGGCGTCGATCCGTGCGTCCTGGTTCAGTGCAGCCGCGACATCGCGCACCATATCCTCGACGAACTTGGGGTTGTCGTAGGCGCGTTCGGTGACGTATTTCTCGTCCGGGCGCTTGAGTAGGCCATATAGTTCGCAAGAGCCGTTGTCCTCGGCGAAGCGGACCAGGTCTTCGATCCAGACGAAGCGGTTGGTGCGCACGGTCAGGGTGACGTGGGAGCGCTGGTTATGGGCGCCGTAGTCGGAAATCTGTTTCGAGCACGGACACAGGCTGGTGACCGGCACCACGGCGCGGATAGTCTGGAGGTATTCGCCGTCCTTGATCTCGCCGATGAAGGTGATGTCGTAGTCGATCATGCTTTCGACGCCGGACACCGGGGCCTTCTTGGTGATGAAATAAGGGAAACTCATCTCGACGTGGCCGGATTTTGCCTCCAGCCGCTCCACCATCTGGCGCATCATGGCCTCGAACGATTCGACCGAGAACTCCCGCTCGTAGCTGTTCAGTATCTCGACGAAGCGCGACATGTGGGTGCCCTTGAAGTGGTGGGGCAGGTAGACGTACATATTGAAGGTGGCAATGGTGTGCTGGACGCCGCCGTTTTTATCGGCCACTCGGATCGGGTGGCGGATGGCCTTGATGCCGACCTTGTCGATGGCGATCTGGCGGGCGTCGTGGTAGCTCTGGACGTCCGGCATCACGTTGGTCGGGCAAGGCGAGGCGGTGTCGCAGACGCTGTCGCAAGGGTTCATGGCTGTGTTTCCTGTGTGTTCGATGGCAAAGTATAAATCACCGGCATATCCGAGTAAACTACTCGGATATAAACTGGCCGATGGCAGACTCCATTCCGGCGCCGTCCAGGCCGCAACGAGCCAGCAATACTGCCGGATCGCCCGGTTCGACGAAACGATCGGGCAGACCCAGGTGGAGCAGGGGCTTAACCAGGCCCATGGCGGCCAGCGCCTCGGCCACGGCCGAGCCGGCGCCGCCCATGATCGCGTTTTCCTCGACGGTCACCAGATAGTCGTGAGTCTCGGCCAGTTGCCGGATCAGCGCCTCGTCCAGCGGTTTGATGAAGCGCATGTCGGCCACCGTGGCATCGAGCGCTTCGGCGACCTTCAAGGCGGTGGCGACCGGGCTGCCGAAGGCCAGGATGGCTACCCTGGCGCCCTGGCGGAGGACGCTGCCCTGGCCGATCGGCAAGGGTTCCAGAGCAGGGTCGATGAGCGCGCCGGGGCCGACCCCACGCGGATAGCGCACCGCGCTGGGGCCGTTGTGCCGATAGGCGGTGGTCAGCAAGCGACGGCACTCGTTTTCATCCGATGGCGCGGCGATCAGGATATTGGGTACGCAGCGCAGAAAGCTGAGGTCATACGCGCCGGCATGGGTGGGGCCGTCGGCGCCCACCAACCCGCCCCGGTCGATGGCCAGCATGACCGGCAGGTCTTGCAGTGCGATGTCGTGGATTAGTTGGTCATAGGCCCGTTGCAGGAAGGTGGAATAGATCGCCACCACCGGCTTCATACCCTCGCAGGCGAGGCCGGCGGCAAAGGTCAGCGCGTGCTGCTCGGCGATGCCAACGTCGAAATAGCGTTCCGGGAATTTTTCCGCGAAGGCGACCAGGCCGGAACCCTCGCCCATGGCCGGGGTGATGGCTACCAGCCGGTCGTCGAGGGCGGCCATGTCGGTCAACCAATCGCTGAATACCTGGGTATAGGTGGGCTTGCCGCTCGTCTTGGCCAACAACCCCGCCTCCGGGTCGAACTTACCGACGCCGTGATAGCCGCAGGGGTTCGCCTCGGCCGGCGCGTAGCCTCTGCCCTTTTGGGTGACGATGTGCAGAAACTGCGGCCCGGACAGTTTTTTGATGTTGGCCAGGGTGTCGATCAAAGCGTCGATGTCGTGGCCGTCGATGGGACCGAGGTAGTTGAAGCCGAACTCCTCGAACAAGGTGCCCGGCGTCACCATGCCCTTCATGTGTTCCTCGGCCTTCTTGGCCAATTCCAGGAAGGGCGGCAGGTGCGCCAGCACCTTCTCGCCGCCCCGGCGCATGGCGTTGTAGAAGCGACCCGACATCAGCTTGGTCAGGTAGGTGTTGAGTGCGCCGACGTTGTGCGAGATCGACATCTCATTGTCGTTCAGGATCACCAGCAGGTTGGCGTCCATGGCGCCGGCGTTGTTGAGCGCCTCGAAAGCCATGCCGGCGGTCATCGCGCCGTCGCCGATCACCGCTACGGTACGGAAATCCTCACCCTTCAGCTTGGCGGCGGTGGCCATGCCCAGTGCGGCCGAGATCGAGGTGCTGGAATGGCCGGCGCCAAAGGCGTCGTATGCGCTTTCCTCTCGCTTGGGAAACCCGGACAGGCCGTCGGTCTGGCGTAGCGTGGCCATGCGCGCCTTGCGGCCGGTGAGAATCTTGTGGGCGTAGGTCTGGTGGCCGACATCCCAGACCAGCTTGTCGCGCGGTGTGTCGAACACGACGTGCAGGGCGATGGTCAGTTCCACCACGCCGAGATTGGAGGCCAGGTGACCGCCGGTCTTTGAGACGGTCTCGATGATAAAGGCGCGCAGCTCGTCCGCCAGTTGCTTCAGCTCGGGCCGGGAAAGTTGTTTCAGGTCGGCCAGGTCGCCGACCCGGTCAAGAATGGGGGCGGTCAAAACTGTCTCTCGACAATGAAGCGGGCGATTTCGCCCAACCGACGGCCCAACTCGCCGAACGGCGCGATGGCGATCAGGGCGTCGCTAACCTGCTCACGGGCGTAATCGCGCGCCTCCTTGATGCTCATCAGGGTCAGGTAGGTGGCCTTGCCCTGTTGGGCGTCCTTGCCGGCGGTCTTGCCCAGGGTGGCGGTGTCGGACTCGGCGTCGAGCACGTCATCCATGACCTGGAAGGCCAGACCGACGCACTTGGCATAATGCTCGAGCGCGGCCCGCTGCGGGTCCGCCAGTGTGCCGCTGGAAGACGCGCCGAGCAGCACGGCAGCGCGGATCAGGGCGCCAGTCTTGTGGATGTGCATGAATTCAAGTTCGGCCAGGTCGAGCGGCTTGCCGGTGCTGGCGATGTCCACCGCCTGGCCGCCACACATGCCGCGCGAACCGGCGGCGCGCGCCAGCAGGGCGATCATCTCAGCGCCGGCGCCGGCCTCGGCCAAGACCTCGAAGGCCGCGCTTTGCAGGGCGTCGCCGACCAAGAGCGCGGTCGCCTGGTCATACTGCACGTGGCAGGTCGGCTTGCCCCGGCGCAGGTCATCGTCGTCCATACAAGGCAGGTCGTCGTGGGTCAGCGAATAGACATGGACCAGCTCGACCGCGCCGGCTGCCGCCTCGGTCAGTGCGTTGTCGGCGCCGATCGCCTCGGCGGCGGCGAAGGCCAGCATCGGCCGCACCCGCTTGCCGCCACCCAGCGCGACATAGCGCATCGCCTCATGCAGCCGCCTCGGTTCCAGACTGGTGGCCGGCAGCGTGCGCGTCAGGACGACCTCGGTGCGGGCCTGGATGGCGCGCGTCCAGAGGGCGAAATCGGTCATTGTTCGCCAGCCCCAATGTCCGGAGCGAAATCCTTGAGCAGCCCGTTCTCCAACACCTTAACCTGCTGTTCGGCGTCGGCCAGGGTCTTCTGGCAATAGCCGGTCAGCTCCGTACCACGCTTATACGCCGCCAGCGAATCCTCCAGCGACAGATTACCCGCCTCCATGGCCGCGACCAGCCCTTCCAGCTCGGCAATAGCGGCTTCAAACGTCTTGGGCGAGGCGGGTTTGGCGGTTTTGGTCATGAGGACGACGGATATATTAGAAGCTCAATGATAGCCTAGCGAGGCGGGCGGCGTCATGGGACCGGGTGGCTTGTCCGTAAGCGGGGGGTTAGGTATAAAGGCTAAACCTACTTGAAACGGTGAAACCTTGCAGTCGTCTTCCTCCTCCAATCCGATCCGTATGCCGCCCTGGATCCGCCAGAAGCTCGGTGGTGGCGGCCATTTTCCGGATACTGCCCGCGCCGTTGATGGTCTGAATACCGTTTGCGACGAGGCCCGTTGTCCGAACAAGGGCGAGTGCTGGAGCCGGGGCACCGCCACCTTCATGCTGCTGGGCGACGTCTGTACCCGGGCCTGCGGTTTCTGCGCGGTGAAGACCGGCCGACCGACCTGGGCGGATGCCGATGAGCCGCGCCGGGTGGCCGAGGCGGCGCGGCGGATGAATCTATCCTTCGTGGTGCTGACCTCGGTCAACCGTGACGATCTGCCCGACGGTGGCGCCGGCGGTTTCGCCGAGACCCTCGAACGATTGCGCCTGGCCCGCCCGGATATGGGGGTTGAGTTTCTGACCCCGGATTTCCGCAATTGCCAGCGTGAGGCCGCCGACCGCTTTGTCGCTACACTGGCGCGTCTGCCGGCAAGCGCCCGGCGCGACCTGGTCTGGGGCCATAATGTCGAGACCGTGCCGCGTCTGTATCGTGAGGCCCGCAAGGGCGCGCAGTATGCGCGCTCGCTCGACCTGCTCCAGTTGGCCGCCAGCCTGCCCGGTGTCGAGGCCAAATCCTCCCTGATGCTGGGTCTGGGGGAGACGCGGGAGGAGGTTCTGGCGGTGCTGGCCGATCTGCGTGCCGCCGGTGTCGCCCGGCTGTCGCTGGGCCAATATCTGCGGCCGTCGCCGGACAACCTGCCGGTGGCCCGTTATGTCCATCCGGACGAGTTCGCTCAATTTGAAATCGACGCGCGCGAACTCGGTTTCACCTGGGTCAAGGCCGGCCCGCTGGTGCGCAGTTCCTATTACGCCGAAGAGGTCCAGGATGCTCAAGCAAACGCCGCTTAACGCCAAGCACCGCGAGGCCAACGCCAAGCTGGTCGACTTCTCCGGCTGGGAGATGCCGATCCACTACGGCTCCCAGATCGAGGAACATCATGCGGTGCGGCGCGATGCCGGTATGTTCGACGTCTCACACATGCTGCCGGTGGACATCAAGGGTGAGGGCGTCCGCGCCTTTCTGCGGCAATTGCTGGCCAACAACGTCGACAAGCTGCAAACCACCGGCAAGGCGCTGTATTCGTGCATGTTGCATGAGGGCGGCGGGGTGGTGGACGATCTCATCGTCTATTTCATGAGCGAGACCTGGTTTCGCCTCGTGGTCAACGCCGGCTGCGCCGACAAGGACATCGCCTGGATGGCGGCGCAACGCGACCGTTACGCCCCCGGCCTGGAAATCATTCCCTGCCGCGATCTGGCCATGATCGCCGTGCAAGGCCCGAACGCGGCAGCGAAGTTCTGGCAGGCGCTGCCCGGCAGCGAGGGCCCGACCCGGTCGATGCGGCCATTCACCGCCGTCGTCATCGGCAGCATGTTCGTCGCCCGCACCGGCTATACCGGCGAGGATGGCTTCGAGATCATGTTGCCGGCCAAGGCTGCGCCCTACTTGTGGCAAGCGTTGCTGGAGGCGGGTGTCAAGCCCTGCGGCCTGGGCGCCCGCGATACCCTGCGGCTGGAGGCCGGCATGAACCTGTTCGGCCAGGACATGGACGAGAAGGTGACGCCGCTGGAGTCGGGACTGGCCTGGACCGTGGACCTTGCGAGCGAGCGCGATTTCATCGGCAAGGCTGCCCTGTTGGAGCGGCCGATTGAGAAGCAACTGGTCGGCCTGGTGCTCAAGGATCGCGGGGTGTTACGCGGCCACCAAAGGGTATTTATGGCTCAAGGCGCAGGCGAGGTGACCAGCGGCACCTTCTCGCCTACTCTCAACGGCGCTATCGCCCTGGCGCGCGTACCGGCCGGCGTCAAGGTCGGTGACACGGTTGAAGTGGCGATCCGCGACAAGCAATTGCAGGCACGGGTGGTGAAATACCCGTTTGTGCGTAATGGCAAGGCATTGATCGACCTGTAGGAGCGGGCTTGCCCGCGCTTCGCGCCGCAGGGCGCCCCTATCCTTTCCCCAGGAGAAAACCATGAACATTCCCAACGATCTGAAGTACACACTATCCCACGAGTGGGCGCGTCTGGAGGCGGACGGCAGCGTGACCGTGGGCATCACCGACCACGCCCAGGAACTTCTGGGCGACATGGTCTTCGTCGAAAACCCCGTCCTGGGCCGGCAATTGAAGGCCAGCGAGGAATGCGCCGTGGTCGAGTCGGTCAAGGCTGCATCCGACGTCTACGCGCCGATCGCCGGCGAGGTGATCGCCGCCAACGGCGACCTTGAGGCCAACCCCGACCTGCTCAACAAGGACCCCTATGGCGCCTGGCTGTTCAAGGTCAAACCGGCTGATGCCAGCGATCTGAATGGCTTGCTCGATGCCGCCGCCTACCAGAGCCACGTGGACTCGGAAGCTCACTGACATGCCGTTCATTCCGCACACCAGTCAGGATGTTGCGGAGATGTTGGCCAGCATAGGCGCGGCTGACATCGAGGCGCTGTTCGACGAGATACCAGCCGGTCTGCGTTGCCCAGGTCTGGCGGACATCCCGGAGGGCGAGTCGGAGATGGCGGTGACCCGGCGCGCCCATGAGTTGGCCGCCCTGGATGGCTTCTACCTGAACTTCATCGGCGCCGGCGCCTACGAACACCATATCCCGGCGGCCGTCTGGCAGATCGCCGGCCGGGGCGAGTATTACACCGCCTACACGCCCTATCAGGCCGAGGCCAGTCAGGGCACGCTGCAACTGATCTATGAATACCAGACGATGATGACCCGGCTGACCGGCCTGGACGTATCGAATGCCTCGCTTTATGACGGCGCCACGGCATTGGCCGAGGCGGTGCTGATGGCAGTACGCGCCAGCAAGGGCGACGTCCGCCGAGTGTTGTTGCCGGCCACCGTGCATCCGCGTTACCGGGCGGTGGTCCAGACGATGGTCAAAAATCAAGGCGTCGAACTGACGACGCTGCCATATGACCCGGTATCTGGGCAAACTCGGCTCGACGCCCTTGATGACCGGCGGGCGGCCGCCCTGGTGATCCCGCAGCCCAATTTCTTCGGCGTCCTGGAACCGGTCGATGCGCTGACCGACTGGGCGCATGACCACGGTCTGCTGGCCATCGCCCTGGTCAATCCCATGTCCCTGGCCCTCCTGAAGGCGCCCGGCGCATGGGGTGCGAAGGGTGTCGACATCTGCGTCGGCGACGGCCAGCCGCTCGGCATACCGCTGTCGTCGGGCGGGCCGTACTTCGGCTTCATGACTTGCCGCCAGGCACTGGTGCGCCAGATGCCTGGCCGCCTGGTTGGGGCCACCGTCGATAGGGATGGTCGGCGCGGCTACGTGCTCACCTTGCAGGCGCGCGAACAGCACATACGGCGGGCCAAGGCGACCTCCAACATCTGCTCCAACCAGGGCCTGATGGTGGTCGCCGCGACCCTGCATATGGCCCTGCTGGGGCCGGCGGGCTTAAACAATGTCGCCCTGGCCAGCCACGGCCAGACCCGCGCCCTGCTCGATAAGTTGACGGCAATCGACCGCGTCAAGCGCGCCTTCACCAGCCCGTTCTTTCACGAGGCGGCAGTCCGGGTCGACGGCGATGTCGAGGCGGTGCTGCGGGCACTGCGGGCGCAAGGTATCCTCGGCGGCTATGCGCTCGGCCGCGATTTCCCCGAATTGGCTGACGTCATCCTCTTCTGCGCCACCGAGACCAAGACGGATGGTGATCTGGAGCAGTACGCGCAACAACTGGCGCGCATACTGAGCAAGCGGCGCGAGGCGCCACCCTGTGCCTACAAATCCTGAAACGATTTCAAAGGAGAACGTAAATGTCTATTACCGTAACCCTGAAGGGTGAGCCCGTTAACGTGGGCGGTGATTTTCCCCGCCCCGGCGACCAGGCGCCCAGCTTCATGCTGGTCGACAAAGACCTGAAGGACGTCGCCCTGGCCAGCTTTCACGGCAAGCGGAAGGTGCTCGATATCGCACCCAGCCTGGATACCGCGGTCTGCCAGGCCACCGTGCGCCGCTTCAACGCCGAGGCGGCCACCCTGCCCAACACCGTGGTGCTGGTGATCTCGGCCGACCTGCCATTTGCCCAGGCGCGTTTCTGCGGCGCCGAGGGGCTCGACAACGTGGTCACCCTGTCGACCATGCGCGGGCGCGATTTCCACAAACAGTACGGCGTCATGATCATGGACCCGCCACTGTCCGGCCTGCTGGCTCGTGCGGTGATCGTGCTGGACGAGAACGACCGCGTGGTCTACTCGCAAATGGTCCCCGAGATCACCCAGGAGCCGGACTATGATGCCGCCCTGACCGCTGCCAGAGGCTAGTGTCGTGTTGCACGTTGTTTGGCATATATGCGAACGAGGAAAGACCAACGCATCGGACGTAGGTCGGGATTCATCCCGACAACCCGGCCCATGGAACCCGCGTCGTCGGGATGAATCCCGACCTACAAAACCCCGCTGAC
>PFGT01000113.1:0-14068 GCA_002782005.1 Hydrogenophilales bacterium CG12_big_fil_rev_8_21_14_0_65_61_21
AGGGTGTAAACGATTCAATCAGATGTTGCATCAGTTCGCGGGCACGAAACAAGGGCCAGCTACGAACGGGGACATAATCACACGGGATGCAACATCTGGATATGGCGGAAATGCAGGCCATGCGCAAGATGCCGATGACCATGGGGGATTGGGAGCAGCGTCTGAATGGTTTCCTGACGCTCTGGGATCGGAAAATTTTGCAGGATGCCGGCAAAGTGAGCGCCGAGATCGCCAGGGCGCACGCGGAAAGCGAGTTCGAGAAATACCGCATCGTGCAGGACAGGCTGTTCGAGAGCGATTTCGACCGGATGGTGAAGCAGTTGGAGCAGGCCGGGAAGACGCCTGAAGGGGGCGCGCAATGAACCGCCATGTGAATGCCATTGCCGGCCGCCTGAGTCTGCGCCCGCCCCAGCGCCGTTCGCTGGAGATTCTCGACCGCATCACGGAAATTGCCCCGCCCGGCAAGGGGGCCGATGTCACCGCGCAGCTTGCGGCCATCCGCAGCGAATTCCCCTCGGTCACGGACTTCGAGCGCGAGTTTCCGTCACTGTGCTTTGCACTCGCCACCGGCGTCGGCAAGACGCGGCTGATGGGCGCTTTCATCAGCTATCTGCACCTGGCGCACGGCATAGCCAACTTCTTCGTGCTGGCGCCCAACCTGACCATCTACAACAAGCTGATCGCCGACTTCAGCGACCGCAATCATCCCAAGTACGTGTTCCGGGGCATCGCCGAATTTGCCATCGACGCGCCATCGATCATCACCGGCGACAACTACGATCAGCACGACCCGCGTAGCGGCACGCTGTTCGGCGGCGTGCGCATCAACATCTTCAACATTTCCAAGATCAATTCCGAAGTGCGTGGCGGTAAGTCACCAAGGATCAAGCGGCTTTCGGAATACATCGGCGAAAGCTACTTCGACTATCTGGCGGGGCTACCCGATCTGGTGATGCTGATGGACGAGTCGCATCGCTACCGCGCCAGCGCCGGCATTCGCGCCATCAACGAACTGAAGCCGATTCTCGGGCTGGAGCTGACCGCCACGCCGTTCGTGGAGACGGCGCGCGGCGCGGTGGCCTTCAAGAACGTGATCGTCGATTATCCGCTGGGCAAGGCGATGGCTGACGGCTTCGTCAAGGAGCCGGCGGTAGTCACGCGCAAGAATTTCAACCCGGCGGGCATGTCGCCGGGAGAGATTGAGCGGCTGAAGCTGGAAGACGGCGTGCGCTTGCACGAAAGCGTGAAGGTGGAACTGGAGACCTACGCCCGCGAGAGCGATAACCCCATCGTCAAGCCCTTCCTGCTGGTGATCGCCCGCGATACCACCCATGCCGGGCAACTGTCCGAATTGATCAAATCGGACAATTTCTTCGAGGGGCGCTACCGCGACAAGGTCATCCAGGTGGATTCGAGCAAGACCGGCGCGGAAGAGGAGGAGATGATTGGCCGCCTGCTCAAGGTGGAGTCGACCGACGAGCCGACGGAGATCGTGATTCACGTCAACATGCTCAAGGAAGGCTGGGACGTAACCAACCTCTACACCATCGTGCCGCTACGGGCGGCCAATGCGCGCATCCTCATCGAGCAATCCATCGGGCGCGGCTTGCGCCTGCCCTATGGCAAGCGCACCGGCGTGACGGCTGTGGATCGGCTGAACATCGTCGCCCACGACAAGTTTCAGGAAATCATCGACGAGGCCAACAAGGCGGACTCCGCCATTCGCTTGCAGGCGGTGGTGCTGGACATGGACGAACTCGGACAAAAAACGACCACGGTCATATCGCAATCGTGTGTGGCCACCAAACTGGGGTTGAAGCCCGCGCAGGTAACGAACAGCACGACGCTGGCCGGGCAGGACGTGGCGCCGGTTTTCACCAAGCCGGAAGAGCAGAAAGTGGCGCAGATTACCTGGGATGTGATCTGTAAGCTGGAAAATCAGCCGCAGACGCTGCCCACCATCGAACACCTGAAGAAACCGGAAATCCTGGCTGCCATCGTCAAGGCAGTCGAGGCGCAACATCAGCCGTCCCAATTGGAGCTGGAAGGCATAGGCGAGAAGCCGGATATTGCCGCCGTGGTGGCGAAAACGGTTGATCTGGTTACGCAACAGAGCATCGACATCCCGCGCATTCTCGTGGTGCCCAAAGGCGAGGTGAAATCGGGCTTCAAGCCATTCACGCTAAAGCTTGATACGTTGAAGTACCCAGCAGTGTCCGACGAGCTTTGGATTCAGCTTCTGCGCACGAATGAGCTTGAAGTGGTTTCGTTAGGTCGTGGCAGCGTCGAGGAAGCACGGCTGGAAGATTACGTGGTGGGTGGACTGGTGGACTTCGACGACATTTCTTACGACGACCACGCCGATCTGCTCTACGACCTTGCCGCCCAGACCGTGCGGCATTTCCAGACCTACCTTTCCGAGGATGACGCCCGCAAGGTGTTGCGCTGCTACCAGCGCGACATTGCGCGCTTCATTCATGTCCAGATGCTGGCGCACCACTGGGAAGACGTTGTTGGCTACGAGGTGAAAATCAGCAAGGGCTTTACCGAACTGAAGCAGAGCGCCTATACCTGCTCCGCGCAAGAGCCGCCTGCCGACTACCGGGTTGCACCGGCGGACAAGAGCAACATGGCGAAGTACCTGTTCGGCGGTTTTCAGCGTTGCCTCTATCCGGTGCAGAAGTTCGATTCCGATTCGGAGCGCAAGCTGGCAGTCATTCTGGAGCGCGAGGCCCGCAAGTGGTTCAAGCCCGCCAGGGGCCAGTTCCAGATTTACTACCCGAATGGCGCGGATCAACTGGAATACCAGCCTGACTTCGTTGCTGAAACCGCCGCCACGATCTACATGCTGGAACCCAAGAAGCGCACGGAGCTTGATGACCCGATTGTCATCGCCAAGAAGGAAGCCGCCGTCAAGTGGTGTGCGAATGCTTCAAACCATGCGGCGAGTTATGGCGGCAAGCCATGGCGCTATGTGCTGATTCCGCATGACGAAATAGCCGAGAACATCACGCTTGAGGGGCTGGCGGCGCGGTTTGGCGGTTGAGTTTAGTGAGACATGGACACGAGGTGATGGCGGCCAGTCGCCCCGTCAATAAGGACGCTCAGCTCAGGGTTGTTTAGCCTGGTGGGGTGACGGATAATCCGGCCACCCTCCGGCTTGCGCAATGGAACACTACCTACTCATCCTCATCGGGACGGTCTTCGTCAACAACATCATCATGGCGAAGATACTTGGCCTGTGCCCGTTCTTCGGCGTTTCCAAGAAGCTGGAGACCGCCGTCGGCATGGGCGCCGCGACCATCTTCGTGCTGACCCTCGGCTCCGGCACCAGCTATCTGATCGACACCTATGTGCTCGGTCCCGACCTGGCCTATCTGCGCACCTTGTCGTTTATCGTGGTGATCGCCGCCATCGTCGGTTTCACCGAGCTGTTCATCAAAAAGACCAGCCCGACGCTGTTCCGGGTGCTGGGCATCTACCTGCCGCTAATCACCACCAACTGCGCGGTGCTGGGCATTCCCCTGCTCAATGTCCAGCAGCAACACAACTTCGTCGATTCCCTGCTGTTCGGCCTGGGCGGCGCCATCGGCTTTTCCTTGGTGCTGACCCTGTTCGCCGCCATGCGCGAACGGTTGGACGGGGCCGACGTGCCCAAACCCTTCCAGGGCGTCAGCATCGCGATGATTACCGCCGGTCTGATGAGCCTGGCCTTCATGGGGTTCTCGGGCCTGATCCGATGATCGCCGCGATTATCGTCATGGCCGCCATCGGCCTGGTCCTGGGCATCGTACTGGGCTGGGCGGAACTCAAGTTCAAGGTGACCGGCAACCCGCTGGCCGACAAGATCAACGACATCCTGCCCCAGACCCAGTGCGGCCAGTGCGGCTTTCCGGGCTGCCGGCCCTATGCCGAGGCCATGGCCAAGGGCGAGGCCGACATCAACCGCTGTCCACCCGGCGGCGAGGCCGGCATCCAGCGACTGGCCGACCTGCTCGGCGTGGAGGCCAAACCGTTCGGCGCCGGCGTCGCGCCCAAGCCCAAGTCGGTGGCCATCATCGACGAAAACACCTGCATCGGCTGCACCCTCTGCATCCAGGCCTGCCCGGTCGATGCCATCGTCGGCGCTTCCAAGCAACTGCACGTCGTGGTCGCCGACCTGTGCACCGGCTGCGAGTTGTGCGTCGCACCCTGCCCGGTGGACTGCATCCACATGGAAGTGATCCATGAATCCGTAAATAACTGGAAATGGCGCTACCCGGTCATCCCGATTCATCAGCAAAGGGAAACGGCGTGAGCGGCGAGGTCTACCCCATTCCAGGCGGTCTGCACCCGGCCGAACACAAGGCTGAGTCGAATGCCCGGCCCATTGTCGTCGCGCCCCTGACCGAACGTTATCTAGTGCCCCTGCGCCAGCACCTCGGCCAGCCGGCGCGAGTCCTGGTCCAGGCCGGCGACACCGTGTTGAAAGGCCAGATGATCGGCGCCCCGGATGGCCGCATCTCCGCCGCCGTCCATGCCCCCACATCCGGCCGGGTGCTGGCCGTGGAGGACCGGCCGGTAGCCCATCCCTCCGGCTTGCCCGACCGATGCGTGGTCATCGAGTCGGATGGCCGGGATGCCGCCATTGAGATGCGCCCTATCGACTGGCGCGACCTGGCGCCCGGCGAGTTATCCAAGCGTCTGGCCAATATGGGCCTGGCCGGCCAGGGCGGCGCGGTCTTCCCTAGCCATGTGAAACTGGCGCTGGGCGGCACGCCGATCGAGACCTTGATCCTCAACGGCGCCGAGTGCGAACCCTGGATCACCTGCGACGACCGGCTGATGCGCGAGCGGGCCACGGCAATCATGCAGGGCACCGAGATCATGCGTCACGCCCTGGGTGCCAGGCGCATCCTGGTTGGTATCGAGGACAATAAGCCGGAGGCGGCGCTGGCCATGCAAGCCGCTTGCCAGCAACTGAACCTGGCCGCCGAAGTGAGCGTCGTGCCGACCCGCTATCCCAGCGGCGGCGCCAAGCAGTTGACCCAGTTGCTGACCGGGCTGGAAACACCGAGCGGCAAGATTTCGACCGACATCGGCATCCAGGTCTTCAATGTCGCCACCG
Source organism: Hydrogenophilales bacterium CG12_big_fil_rev_8_21_14_0_65_61_21 (assembly GCA_002782005.1). GTDB lineage: Bacteria > Pseudomonadota > Gammaproteobacteria > Burkholderiales > Thiobacillaceae > Parasulfuritortus. The sequence goes on from PFGT01000113.1 coordinate 5,108, forward strand.
CCTACGCCCTGCACCGCGCCGTGGCACTGGGCGAACCGATGCTGACCCGGGTGGTCACCGTCACCGGCCATGTCGCCCAGCCATGTAACATCGAGGCCCGGCTGGGCACCGCCATCGAGGATCTGATCCGGCTGGCCGGTGGCGACCTGGACGACGTAACCGGCCACATTATCGGCGGGCCGATGATGGGCTTCGACCTGGACGACACTGCCGCGCCACTGGTCAAGTCGGTCAACTGCGTCATCGCCAAGGATCGCGCATTGTTCCCGGCCCATCCGCCGGCCATGCCCTGCACCCGCTGCGGCCAGTGTGCGCTGGCCTGCCCGGCCAGCCTGCAACCGTTCGAGCTGTACTGGCACGCCAAGGCGAAGAACTTCGACAAGGCCCGCGCCTACCAATTGTTCGACTGCATCGAATGCGGCTGTTGCAGTCATGTCTGCCCGAGCCATATCCCGCTGGTCGATTACTACCGTTTCGGCAAGAGCGAGATCGCCGCTGCTGACCGGGCCAAGCAGGCCGCCGAAAGCGCCCGTCAACGCCATGAATTCCAGCTTCTGCGCCAGCAACGGGAGAAGGCGGAAAAGGCCGAACGACTGGGCAAGAAGGCCAGCGAGCGGCTTGAAGCCGGCGCCGTCGCGGCCGACGATCCAGGAGCGGAACGCAAGAAGGCCCTTCTGCAAGCGGCCATCGAACGCGCCAAACAAGCGAAGGAAGCCGTGCAACCGAAAAACACCGTTAGCCTGACTCCGGAACAACAACGCCAGATTGATGCAATCGAGGCACGCCGTCAGGCCACTGCACAAGACTCGGAGCCACAAACATGATCGGCTCGCCCTTCGTTCTAAAAGAACACAACTCGGTGCGCTTCACCATGATCAAGGTGATGGCCGCGCTAATCCCCGGCACCCTGGCCCACGCCTGGTTCTTCGGCCCCGGTATCTGGGTCAGCCTGATCTGGTGCGGCCTCTTGGGTATCGGCTTCGAGGCCATGTCCCTGGTGGTCCGCGGCCGGCCGCTGCAACCCGCCCTGACTGACGGCTCGGTGTTGCTCACCGCCTGGCTGCTGGCCTTGTCGGTGCCCACCCTGGCGCCCTGGTGGCTGTATATGACCGGCATGTTCTTCGCCGTCGTGGTGGCCAAGCAGCTCTATGGCGGCCTGGGCCAGAACCTGTTCAACCCGGCCATGGTCGGCTATGCCGCCCTGATTATCAGTTTCCCGGTCTACATGACCCAATGGGCGGCGCCCGCTGCCCTGGCCAACTACCTGCCCAACCTGTCCGACGCCTTCGATCTGGTCTTTTCGGGCGCCAGCATCACGCCTGACGCCTATACCTCGGCCACGGTCCTGGATAGTCTGAAAACCGCTACCCGTGGTGGTCATACCATCATGGATACCTTCTCCCAGCCGATCTACGGTCTGATCGCCGGCAAGGGCATGGAACTGGTTGCCATGATGTATCTGTTCGGTGGTCTGTTCCTGATCGCCAACCGGCTGATTACCTGGCATATCCCGGTCGCCTTTCTCACCGCCATCGCCCTGACCGCCGGCGCGCTCTGGCAGATCGATCCGATTCATCACGCCGACCCGCTGTTCCACCTCTTGGCCGGCGGCGCGATGCTGGGCGCCTTCTTCATCGCCACCGACCCGGTGACCGCCAGCACCACACCGCGCGGCAAGCTGATCTTCGCCGGCCTGGCCGGCGTTCTCACGGTCATCATTCGCACCTACGGCGGTTTTCCGGACGGCGTCGCCTTCTCGATCCTGATCCTGAACTCCGCCGCGCCTCTCATCGACGCCTTCACCCAGCCCCGCGTCTTCGGCCACACCAAGGGCGGAAAGGCCGGCCAATGAACGAATACCTCCGCAACGTCAAACTGACCGCGCTGGCCCTGCTCGGCTTTGCCGTCGTCGCTGCCGTTCTGCTGGCCGGCACCTTTGGCCTGACCCGGCCGTCGATCGAGAAAAGCGAACGCGACGCCAAGATCAAGCTGATCGCCCAGGTCCTACCCGCCGGCGGCTACGACAACGACCTGGTCAAGACCGCCCGATCGTTGCCAGCCGACCCCCTGCTCGGTCTGAAGAAACCGGGCGAATACTACCCGGCCACGCTGGCCGGCAAGCCAGCCGCTGTGGTGCTGGAGGCCATCGCCCCGGACGGTTATGCGGGCGAGATCAAGCTCCTGGTCGGCATCTTGCCGGATGGCCGATTAACCGGCGTTCGGGTCACCGCGCATAGTGAGACCCCCGGCCTGGGCGATTACATCGATATCGCCAAGAATCCATGGATACGACAATTTGCCGGCAAGTCGCTCGACAGCCCCAAGCCCGACGACTGGCGGGTCAAGAAGGATGGCGGTAAATTCGACTCCATGGCCGGCGCGACGATCTCGCCCCGCGCCGTGGTCAAGGCGGTGAAACAGGCGCTGGACTATTTTGCCCGGCACCAGACCGAGCTGCTTGTTCAGGAGGAGATACATGGCCAGTGAAACCCGCGACATCATCGTTAATGGGCTTTGGAAACAGAACCCCGGCCTCGTGCAAATACTGGGCATGTGCCCCACCCTGGCTGTCAGCACCAGCCTGGTCAACGGCCTGTCGCTGGGCCTGGCGACCACCCTGGTGATGGCCCTGGCCAACACCGCCACTGCCCTGGTCAGCCGCCTGGTGCCGCCGGCCGTGCGCATCCCGGCCTACATCCTGATCATCGCCACCCTGGTCACCATGGTCGACCTCTTGATGCACGCCTATGTGCTGCAACTCTATCTGGTGCTGGGCATCTATATCCCACTGATCGTGGTCAACTGCATCGTGCTGGCGCGAGTCGAGGCCTATGCCTCCAAACACGGCGCCTTTTATTCGTTCCTGGACGGCCTGATGATGGGCCTGGGCCTGAGCCTGGTGCTGGCGGCCTTGGGCGGCCTGCGCGAGATATTTGGCAAGGGTACGCTACTGTCAGGCATCGACCTGGCCTTCGGCCCGGCGGCCAATACCTATGTCATCCATGTCCTGCCCCACTATCAGGGCCTGCTGCTGGCCATCCTGCCGCCCGGCGCCTTCATCGGCCTTGGCTTGTTGATCGCCGCCCGCAACCGGATCGAACAAATTCGCGCGCTGCCGACCCGCTCAACTGGCTTGCTGCCGCAACAGGCAGCCTGAGCAGCGATGAACGCCGCCAAGCGCAGTCAGATTTACGCCCGACTGCGTGACGCCAACCCGCAGCCGACCACCGAACTCGCCTACCACACGCCGTTCGAGCTACTGGTCGCGGTGATACTCTCGGCCCAGGCCACCGACAAGAGCGTCAACCTGGCCACGGCCACCCTGTTCCCCATCGCCAATACGCCGGCAAAAATACTGGCGCTGGGCGAGGCCGGGCTGAAGGAACATATCCGCCGGATAGGTCTTTTCCAGACCAAGGCGAAAAACATTGTCGCCGCCTGCCGCCTGCTGATCGAGCGCCATGATGGCGCAGTCCCGGCCGAGCGCGAGGCGCTGGAAGCCTTGCCTGGCGTCGGCCGCAAAACCGCCAACGTGGTTCTCAACACGGCCTTCGGTCAGCCGGTCATCGCGGTCGATACCCACATCTTCCGGGTCGCCAACCGGACCGGGTTGGCCCCAGGCAAGACCGTGCTCGAAGTCGAAAAAAAACTGCTTCGCTATACCCCGGCGGAATTCCGCCATAACACCCACCACTGGCTGATCCTGCATGGCCGCTACATCTGCAAGGCGCGCAGGCCGGAATGTCGCCGCTGCCCGATCTTCGACCTGTGCGAATGGCCGCAGAAAGGTAGCCAATGAAGGTCGCCACCGGGCTTGCTCATGGCATCGTCGCCACCCCGGACCTGGCGGCCGAGGCGGTGCGCGCGGCCATGGAGCGGGCGGCTATCGAGATCGCTCACGGCGTGTTGCTGTTCCTCAGCTCCGATTTCGCCGGCCGCCCGCAATCGGCCATCGCCGCCGCCGCGCGCGCCGCCAACTGTCTGCAGGTTGCGGGCTGTAGCTCGGTGGGACTATTCACCGAAGAAGACTGGCTACTCGATGCCCCAGCCGCCGCCGCCATGGTATTCGGCGCGGGGCTGGAACTGCGCCCCGCCGGCGCCGACGACGACTGGCGCCTGGCCATGGCCGCGCCCAATGCGATCAATACCGCCTGGCTCGATCAGCCCGGCCGCCGCTACGGCGCGGTCTCCGGTGACGCCAGCGGCCAAGGCCCCTATACCGTTTGGCAAGGCAGCCGGCTGACACCGGGACGACGCTGCGAGATAGCGATAGCCGGCAGCCGCTGTCAGGTGGGCCTGTCGCGCGGCATCCAACCTTTGTCCGAGCCGTGCGAGATCGACCGTGTCAGCGGCCATGACGTCCAGTCGCTGGACGGTCAGCCGGCGCTGGACAGCCTGGCCCGCGGCCTGCCGCTGGATGCCGGCAACTCCCGGCAATTTCCATTGCACATGGTCATGGCCGGGATCGTCCACGGCAACCCGGAAAACGCCCTGATGGAAGGCCGCTACAACCTGGCGCCGATCATCGCCACCAACATGGCCGACCGCTCGGTTACCCTGTCCGCCCGGGTACGACCGCATGACCACCTGTTCTGGGCCATGCGCCAGCCGCTGGCCGCCGAGCGAGACATGAACCTGATGCTGGACAGGATGACCGGCGACAAGATGCTTGACCCGGCCTTCGGTCTTTGCTTTCCCAGCATGAGCCGGGGCGCCTATTTCTATGGCAGCGCCGACCGCGACCTGGAGGCCATCAAGCACCGCTTTCCTGGAATGCCGCTGATCGGTTTTTACGGCAACGGCGAGTTCGCCCATCTGGACGGCAAAAACCGGTTGCTGCACTACAGCACGGTCCTGGCGCTACATTACGATGTTTAACCCCAGCCGCGAGCAGTCACGCAGCTTCCTATTCGAGGCCTGGCGCAAATACCGGGACAAGTCCATCCTGACTGACCTCGAAGCATTGGTCGTCAACCATATACTGCATCATCCGGAATACCACGCCCTGTTGAGCGATCCCGAGGCCTACCTGGACCGCGACTGGCTACCCGAGCTTGGTGAGACCAATCCCTTCCTGCACCTGATGATGCACCTGGCCATCTCTGAGCAATTAGCCATCGATCAGCCGCCCGGCATCCTGGCCCGCTATCGGACACTCGTCCTACGGTTGAGCGACGAGCACCGGGCCGAGCATGAGGTGATGGACTGCCTGGCCGAGATGATCTGGAATAGCCAGCGCAACGGCACACCGCCGGATGGCGCGGCCTACCTCGTCTGTCTAGGAAAAAAATGCGCTGGCCAAACGACTGAATAAATGTGCCGGTCCGGCGACAAGGGCGCGACTGGCCTTGCCGACGGCCGGCGATAGCGCGGTTAGTCCGCCGTGTTTGCTGGGCCTTTGTTGCCCGATGCGGCCTTCCTGCCGGGCGCGGCAGGCGGGACATAGCCAGAAATCCGGCACTGGAAACCGTCAATGCGCTTGTTGCCATTAAAGCGGGTGACGCTGCATTGGGATATTTCGCCGCGCGACGATAATTCATTCAGCGACTTGCGCACTTGCGCCAGCGTAATCCCCGTTGCCGACGCTATCTCTGCGTCAAGAAGCTGTCCATGCTTTTTCAACTGGTTCAGAACTTGGTCTGTGTGCATGTCGATTCCTTCAAAATGTCGGTGAAATCCTGGCCTGACCTATATTTTCATAGCCATGATCGGCAGCGGTCCATACCGATCGAAAAATGCAAAAGGCCACCCCGAAGAGCGGCCTTGTGCAAGATTCAACTGGTGGGTTGTGACAGATTCGAACTGTCGACCGACGGATTAAGAGTCCGCAGCTCTACCAGCTGAGCTAACAACCCATACGAGGCCGCGAATGATATTACGTCCGGATTAAAAAAGCTAGTCCTGGCAAGCCCGAGGACGGGTAAAATTCTGCCCTCGCAAACCTTCTTGATTCGGTTGAAGCCCCATGTCAGAGCCGCTTAGCACCACTGCCCCGCAAGACGAAAATCAGATCGTGGCCGAGCGCCGGGAGAAACTTGCCGCACTGCGCAACCGGGGCGTGGCGTTCCCGAATGATTTTGAACGCCGGGACCAGGCTGGCGACCTGCATGGCCGTTATGCCGAGACCGCCGGCGAGGCGCTCGCCAGCGAGACGATTCCGGTGCAACTGGCCGGCCGCATGATGTTGAAACGGGTGATGGGCAAGGCCAGCTTCGCCACCCTCCAGGACTTGAGCGGCCGTATCCAGATTTACGTCGCCCGAGATCAGGTCGGCGAGGATGCCTACGATGCCTTCAAGCGCATGGACCTGGGCGACATTCTAGGAGTGTCAGGCCACCTGTTCCGGACCAAGACCAACGAGCTGACCATCCAGGTCAATCAGGTGCGCCTATTGACCAAGGCGCTGCGCCCTCTGCCAGAGAAGTTTCACGGCCTCGCAGACACCGAACAGAAGTATCGCCAGCGTTATCTGGACCTGATTACCAGCGAGCAAACCAGGCTGACCTTCATCCGCCGCTCGCGGATCATCCAGGCCATGCGCGAGTTCTTCATCGCCCGCGGCTTCCTGGAGGTGGAAACGCCGATGATGCACCCGATCCCCGGCGGCGCCTCGGCCAAACCCTTTGTCACTCACCACAACACGCTGGACATGGAGTTGTTCCTGCGCATCGCCCCCGAGCTGTACCTCAAGCGGCTGGTGGTCGGCGGCCTGGAAAAGGTATTCGAGATCAATCGCAACTTCCGTAATGAGGGCATCTCGACCCGGCACAACCCGGAATTCACCATGGTCGAGTTTTACGAGGCCTACCGGGACTACAAATACCTGATGGACTTTGTCGAACAGATGCTACGCGACGTCGCGATCCAGACCCTGGGCCATGCCGTGGTGCCTTATCAGGGCCAGACCATCGACCTGTCCAGGCCGTTCGCCCGCTTGACCGCCCTGGAGGCGACCGTCCAGTACAACCCTGAACTAAAGGACGCGGCCCTCGACGATCGCGCATTTCTGATCGAGGAACTAAAGCGACGCAAGATCGGCCATCGGCCCAATGACAGCCTGGGCGGTCTGCAACTGACCCTGTTCGAGGAAACCACCGAACAGCAACTGATCCAGCCGACGTATATCATCGACTACCCTATCGAGACCTCCCCCCTGGCCCGCGCCTCGGACAGCCGGCCAGGCATTACTGAGCGCTTCGAGTTGTACATCGCCGGGCGCGAGGTGGCCAACGGCTTCTCCGAGCTGAACGATCCGGAAGACCAGGCCGCCCGCTTCCAGGCCCAGGTCGCGGCCAAGGAGGCCGGCGACGAGGAGGCCATGTATTACGATGCCGACTACATCCGCGCACTGGAACATGGCCTGCCGCCAACCGCCGGCTGCGGCATCGGCATCGACCGGCTGGTCATGCTGCTGACCGATGCCGCCAGCATCCGCGACGTGATCCTGTTCCCGCTGCTACGCAAAGAAGATTAGGCGGCAAGCAGAGACAGGCATGGACAAACCCTACGATCTGACGCCGCTCGATCCCGGGGAACGGGCCAGACTGGCAGCCGACCTGAGTGAGGAAGAGCGTCGGGTGATACTGCACCAAGGCACCGAGCCACCTTTTTGCGGCGGTCTGCTGGATGAGAAACGCGCCGGCGTGTTCGTTTGTCGGCTGTGCGCGCTGCCCTTGTTTCGATCCAGCGCCAAGTTCGACTCGGGCACCGGCTGGCCGAGTTTCTACGAACCCTACGACCCAGCCCATCTTCGCGAAATACACGACACCCGCCATGGCATGGTCCGAACCGAGATTCGCTGCGCCCGTTGCGATGGTCATCTGGGCCACGTCTTCGACGATGGGCCGAAGCCCACGGGCCAGCGCTATTGCCTCAACGCCATCTCGTTGCGATTCGTCGAGGCCGGCTAAACGTTTATTTCGGCGGGGGGGCAACCACCGTTACAGTGGTCGCAGCGCTGCCCAGACACTTCAGATACATGCCAGAACGGGCTCCCACCACCGAAATCCGGTATTTGCCGGGCTTCGAATAGCTTTTCTTTACCGCTATGGGAAAGCGCACCTTCTTGCTCCAATCCATCTCACGAACGGCTGCGCTGCCATCGCCAAAATTGATCCGCAAGGCGCAGATCGCGTCTTCCAGGCCCTTGCCGCTGACTACGACCTTGACTGCGGCCTTGGTATTCACCCTTGCCGGACTGGCCTTCATCCCAGTAATAGTAGGCTCGGCATAGGCCGAACCAAGGCCAAACGCCAGTAGACACGCCATGAGTACAATTTGCTTATCAGTCATTCTCACCACCCTTTTTGCCATGACCGGATTGAAGCATAGTTCAGTTGGCCGGTAATGGGGCCGGGGGCATGGGCAGCGACGAAGTTGGGCTGACCGGGATCGGCCGTGACGATGCCGGCATCACCAAATTGTCCTCCACTGGCTGGGCGTCGGTGACAAAGTACTCGGTCTCTGCGAAACAACTGGTGGGCACGAATTTATGCTACTGGTAGCGCAACACCAGCCGTCTACCGGCCAGGGCATTGATACGCGCGGCCACCGCGTCGTCACGCACGCTGAACATGAATTTATCCGGAATGGCGCCCGGCATGGTGACCATAGCAACCTCGCCCTCCCAGGTCTTGCATAACCAGCCTTTGCTAGAAAACTTCTGGATATAGCCGGCCCGCTCGCCTTCCGAGTAGGACCAGTTCAGGGTGAGCCAGGTCCAGCCCGCAGCCAACACCAACAAGGCCACCAGTATCAAGATGAACCACCGTAGAATGATCTTGCCCATAGCGCACCTGTCCCCGATATGAAGTCGTCGCCAAGTCTACCCGATTTCAAAACCCGGAAACCGCCTAGGAGCCTGTCGGACTTGAAGAATCGAAGCGAAGCGGGTCAAGCAGGCAAGCCGCAAAGCGGCTGCTCGCAAAAATCGGCTGAACGAGGACAGATTTTGACGATTTC
>PFGT01000113.1:14090-18904 GCA_002782005.1 Hydrogenophilales bacterium CG12_big_fil_rev_8_21_14_0_65_61_21
GCCTTGATACTTACGAACCAGTCCCATGCTCAGCTATCGACACGCCTTTCATGCCGGCAACCATGCCGACGTACTCAAGCATTGCCTGCTGGTGGCCATCCTGCGTCACATGAACAAGAAGGCCAAACCATGGTGGTACGTGGACAGTCATGCCGGCGCGGGCATCTACGACCTGCACTCCGAATACGCCCGCAAGCTCGACGAATTCCAGACCGGCATCGGTCGGCTCTGGCAGCGCAACGACCTGCCCGAGCTACTGGCCGATTACCTCGATCAGGTACGCAAGCTGAATGCCGATGGCGCCTTGCGCCTCTATCCGGGGTCGCCCTGGCTGGCCCGTCAACTGATGCGGCGAGACGATCAACTGAGGTTGTTCGAATTGCATTCCACCGACGCCGAGATGCTCCGTCACACCTTCTCCGAATACAGCCATCACATCAAGGTAGAAGCGGTGGACGGCTTCGACGGCCTGACGGCGGTTCTGCCACCCCAGCCGCGCCGAGGGCTGGTGCTGATCGACCCGTCGTATGAACTCAAGGAGGATTACCGCCAGGTGCCGCGAGCCATCAAGGATGCTCTTGACCGCTTCGCCACCGGCACCTATGTCATCTGGTATCCACAGTTGCAACGCGACGAGGCACGTCAGTTTCCGGAACGTCTGAAACGCTTGCCGGTCAAGGCATGGCTCGATGTCTCCCTGACCATCCGGGGGCCAAGTGCGGACGGACTTGGTATGCACGGCAGCGGCCTGTTCATCATCAACCCGCCCTGGCAACTGGCGGCACAACTGACCACGGTCATGCCCTACCTGGTCGACCTGCTGGGCCAAGACGCTAACGCTGGCTATCGACTGGAACAGCGGGAAAACGGATGACCGATAGCGCCTATCTCGCGGCCATCTGCCTGGCCTGGGGCTTGTATGGCCTATTTCATTCCTGGCTGGCCGGAAGCCAAACCAAGCATCTTTTGATCCAGCGCTGGCCCGCCCTGAAGGCCAGTTACCGCCTGCTCTACAACCTCCAGGCCGCAATCCTGACGCTGCCGCCCTTGGCCTTGACCTGGTTATACCCCGGCAAACCGCTCTGGCACTGGCCCGCCTGGATCGCCTGGGCCGCCTTTCTGGTTGCCCTGGCCGGCTTTCTCTGGAGCATGCGCTGGTACGACGGCATGGACTTCCTTGGACTGCGCCAGTTACACCGACATAACGCCCCCGACGATTACCGCGAAACCCTGATCCTATCGCCCCTGCACCGTTGCGTTCGCCACCCCTGGTACAGCCTGGGCCTGCTCTATCTCTGGACCCGCGACCTGAATGCCGGCTGGCTGGCGGCGGCCATCACCATCACGGTCTATCTAGCCATCGGCAGCCAGCTTGAAGAACGCAAGCTGGTGGAGGTCTTCGGCGACGCCTATCGCCGTTATCGGGCACGGGTTCCTGGGCTGATTCCTCGGCCCTGGCGCTGTCTTAGCCAGCACGAGATCGACGCGTTGAGCCGAATAGACCAAGCCGAGCCGCCACATTCACCCGCACCGTGAACTTGACTCGCAACGCATAAGGCTGGACAGCACGCACGGGTAATGTGGGCCACCACCGGCGCGGCCGAGGCGCGGGATGGGTATTTGACCCGCAAGCGACATAGCAACGTAACTTAATGATCTTCCAGGTGAGTGAGGGTGTCTTCCGCCAGCTCGCCAGTATCGGGGTCCACCCAGCCGGCCAGGCCGAGTTGGTCTTCCATTTCTTCCAGCGTCTCGTCCGGTTCAAGGCTGGAATCGGCCTTGTAATTCATGTCCTGCACCGCCTCGATCAAGGTCGGATATGGGCCATATAATTCGCCGGTCTCGGCCGCAGTCCAGTAAAAACCATCCGGACGTTCGACGATGCGGGTCTCGTCGTAGTCCGGCGCGTTATCAGGAATGATCTTGGTCATCGTCGTCACCTGTGTAATGAAACGCCAATAGCGCGCAGGAATTCGTTGCGAAGTTGCGGATTATTGCGAAAGGTCCCGGAAAAGGCCTGGGTCACTACCCGCTCGTCGCCCCGGCGATCTTCACCTAGTAGCAGACAGAGCTGTTCCGCCTCGATCACGCAGGCGGCGCCCTGGGCGTGGCCATGGCCGATCAGCGCTTCGGCGATGTCGCGGGTCATCCATTCCTGGTAGGTGAAGCGGTGACCGATGGCATCGACCATCCGGGCGATGCGACCGAAACCGTGCAGACGGCCGCCGGGGATATAGGCCACATGGGCGACGCCGCGAAAGGGCACCAGGTGATGCGGGCAGACGCCGTGGATGGCGATGCCATGCACCACCACCATGTCGTCGCGGCTGTCCTCAAAGCCGTCACCCAAGACCTCACCCGGGTCCATGTCATAGCCGCCCAGCAAGCGCCGTTGCCACAACTCGCGCACCCGGCGGGCGGTGCGGCCGGTATGCGTGCTGTCTGGTTCCACCCCGCAGGCCTTGAGCAGATCGGTCACCGCTTGTTCGAAGGCAGCAGGATCGAATTTGCCGACCTGGGGGATACCCAGGTGACCGGGTTGGTAAGGCGACTGGCAATCGTGATCGCAACAATCGGACATGAGGCACTCGGTTATGATGTAGTGGTTTCAGTTTATCGCAATTTGCCATGACCCACCCTTACGCTGCGCTGATGCCCGATGTCGCGCTCGATGCCATCGACAGCATCGGGCTACGCGCCGATGGCCGGCTGATCGCGCTGAACAGCTACGAAAACCGGGTCTATCAAATATGGCTGGACGATGCGCCGGCCGTAGTCGCCAAGTTTTATCGCCCGGACCGCTGGTCCAATGCCGAAATTCTGGAAGATCACGCCTTCACCCTCGATCTGGCGGAGCGGGAAATCCCCGTCGTTCCACCCATGGTCATCGCCGGCCAGACATTGTTTGAACACGCCGGCTTCCGTTTCGCCGTCTATCCGCGCCGGGGCGGCCGGGCGCCGGAGTTATCCGACCCGGCGACGCTGGAATGGATCGGCCGCTTCATCGGCCGCATTCACGCGGTGGGCGCGCTGAATGTCTACCAGCATCGACCAACCCTGGACATTGATGGCTTCGGCGTCGAGCCGCGCAACTACTTGCTGGCCCACGACTGGCTGCCCAAAGAATTGCGCGAGGTCTGGAGCGGTGTCACGGCCCAGGCACTAACAGGGGTACAGCGCGCCTTCGACCGCGCCGGCGATGTGAGCCACATCCGCCTGCACGGCGACTGCCATATGGGCAACGTACTGTGGACCGACGATGGGCCGCATTTCGTCGATTTCGACGACAGCCGCATGGGGCCGGCGGTGCAGGATCTGTGGATGCTGCTGTCTGGCGACCGGGGTGAGATGATCCGGCAGTTGTCCGACGTACTGGCCGGTTATGAAGACTTCATGGAATTCGATCCGCGCGAGCTGCATCTGGTCGAGGCGCTGCGCACCTTGCGGCTGATCCACTACTCGGCCTGGATCGCCCGACGCTGGGACGACCCAGCCTTTCCCGCCGCCTTTCCCTGGTTCAATGAGCCGCGCTATTGGGAAGAACGTATTCTTGAACTGCGCGAGCAGATCGCATTGATGGACGAGGAGCCTTTATGGCCGGCTTGATTCAATTGGACCGCATCCTGCAAGCGCAGGGCTTCGGTAACCGCAAGGAATGCCGCGCCCTGATCCGTCACGGCCAGGTAACTGTCGCCGGCGCCGTGTGCGAAGACCCATTCGCCGAATTCGCCCCGGATGGCCTGGAGTTCGCGGTGGACGGCGAGGTCTGGCAATACCATGAACACGCCTATCTGATGCTGAACAAACCAGCCGGCTTTGAATGTTCACGCTCGCCCATACACCACGCCGGGGCGCTCGATCTACTGCCCGAACCCTTGCGAAAAAGGGGCGTCCAGCCTGTCGGCCGCCTGGACGAGGACACCACCGGGTTGCTGTTATTCACCGACGACGGCCAGTTGATCCACCGTCTGACCTCGCCCAGGCACAAGGTCGCCAAGGTCTACCAGGTCACCGCCAAGCACCCGGTCAGCGACCAACAGATCGCCGCCTTGCTGGCCGGCGTCCAGCTTCACGACGAACCCGCGCCAATTGCCGCTGTGGCCTGCGAGCGGCGGTCCGAACAGGTCATCCACCTCACTCTAACCGAGGGCAAATATCATCAGGTCAAGCGTATGCTGGGGGCCGCCGGCAACCGGGTCGAGTCGTTACAGCGCATCGCCATCGGTGGCTTGAGGCTACCTGAAGATTTACCGGAAAAGAGCTGGCGCTGGCTGACCGAGGACGAACTTGGCCGGCTATTGTCAGTATGAGTCGATCCGGCGCCGCTCCACGCCGCTCCGGGTATCGAGCAGGACGGCAACATGATAGATGCGGCGGCACATCGCCCGACGGTCCTGGCCGCTATAGGGTGCAACTGGCTCACCAGACGTCTTGGCGACCGGCTCAGTGCCATGGTAACCCGGTGGCGGCCCACCGCCGCCCGCTAGGGTTTCCTGGAAACCGGGCGTAACCTTACGGGTCGGAGCAATGGGCGCCTTTGGAGTAACCTCGACGCGATCCGTGGCGGGAACGACCGGAGGTAATTTACTATCGGGAAAATGCATATCCGCTGCCCTCCAGCTCAGACTTGTTGCAACAGGGTTTCCCTGGCAAATAACGGCCAATGCGCTAAAGAAATCGTTTTAGCGACCGTTATCCGCATCAATAGTACCTAAAATTTGAATCCATGCCGCTGCCTCTTGATCGCGATAAAACCCAGAAGCTCTCCGAAGAATTGGAGAATATCATCGCCGCTCACCTGGCCTGGTTCAAGC
>PFGT01000071.1 GCA_002782005.1 Hydrogenophilales bacterium CG12_big_fil_rev_8_21_14_0_65_61_21
CGTTTTGGCAGCGCACGATGGCTTGGTTGCACTGGCTCAGCACCGCATACAGCTTGCTCAATCGTTGCAGCGCCGCCGTGCGCCGGTTGACCTGTCGGCGCAATACCAGGGTGGCCGCCAGCAATAGCAGGGCCAGGGCGACGGCAATGGCCAGGCCATATATCAGGCTGCGCTGCAACGGATGCGGATGGGACAGGTTTTGCCCCAGCCACTTGTCGTGCAGGGCCTGCTGCTCGGCTGGGCTGATGGCGGCAAAACCGCGTTCCACCAAGGCCAGGGTCGCCGCGTCGCCCTTGCGCACGGCGCGATGGAATTCACCGCTGTAGAGCGTGAATGCCTTGTGCAAATGCCGTTCGGCTTGGGCGCGGAAGATCAGGTAGTTGGCGGGCGGCTCGTCCATGCAAAACACATGCAGCCGATTGGCGAGGACGGCTTGCAACAACGCTTGGTAGCTCGGGAATGGGCTCAAACCGTTGACGCCACTGGCGACTAATTTGTCTTGACAGGCATCGCCTGCCTTTACACCAACCTGAAAGCCTTGCAGCCCGGCCAGGTCGTAGATGCCAGCAAGATTGACATCGGTGTAGATAGCAACCGGCAAGGTCACGTAAGGCTTGCTGAAATCGAGCGTCCGCTCACGTTGCGGCGTGCGGAAGATGGAGTCGATGACCTCGGCCTGGCCAGCGGCCATGGTCTTTTGCGCCGTTACCCAATCCTGACCAACGATCTCGACCGGCACCCCGGTCTTCTGCGACCACAGTTGCCAGGCATCCACCAGATAACCTTGGAGCGCACCATTGGCATCGCGCATGGCATAGGGTGGATAGTTATCGTCCATGACCACGCGCAAGGGCGCGGACGGCGCGGCCAAGACGGTCGGCGCCGCCAGCAGGCAAAGCAGCAGCGCCAGCACGCGGCCGACGACGCGCAGAAGTTGAAACGAGCTAGGTGAGCCAAGTGCTGAAAACATGAATAACAATCTTGCCTGGCGATGGACTGATAGCTCGTTATCGGCGCAAATTAAGTAAACTTTAGCATCGTCCGATCGTTTATTTGTCCCGCTCAGTATCCTTTTCGACCTCGGGCGGGCCGTGCCTTTCCGGTTGTTCTTCTTGCAAGCGCGTTTTCCAGCGCTTGTCTGGCACCACCCGCATCTTGAAGGCCGGCGTGCGCACGGCCTTGGCCACCGGGTTGCGCGGCCGACGGGGTGGTCCCGAGCCTCGTTTAGCCATCATCCGGCCTTATGGGTCAGCCACCATTCGGCCAGGTCCAGGTCGCCGGCGTAGGTGATCTTCAGGTTGCTCATGTCGCTGGCCACCAGCTTAGGCGACAGGCCGAGCGCTTCTACCGCCGAGGACTCGTCGGTGACCTGGTTGCCGGCCTGTTCGAGCGCCCGGCGCAACAGGCCGTAGCGGAACATCTGCGGGGTCTGCGCGGCCCACATACCTTCGCGCGCCACGGTTTCCTGGATGCGGCCCGCCGGGGTCTGGCGTTTCAAGGTGTCCGCCACCGGCACGGCCAGGATGCCGCCGACCTCATCGGCCGCCAGTTCGGTAATGAGCTTGTCCAGCAGCGTACCGCTCAGACAGGGCCGGGCGGCATCGTGGACCAACAACCAGTCGGCGTCGGCCACCTGCCCGGCGATGGCCCGCAGGCCATTGGCCACGCTCGCCGCCCGGCTGTTCCCGCCGCAGCGCAAGACGACCAGCTTGGTCAGCGCCGACCAGTCATAACGGTCCCAGTGGTCGTCATCCGGCGCCAGCACCACATAGGTCCGGGTGATGGCGGCGGCCCGCTCGAAGGCCTGTATGGCGTGCCAAAGCATGGGCCGGCCGGCCAACGGCAGATATTGCTTGGGACAGTCGGCGGCCATCCGGGCGCCGACGCCCGCCGCCGGCAGTAAGGAAAAATATCGGGCCAGGTCGGGAATAGTTTGTCTTATTGCGTCCATGCCCTAGATTCTAATAAGCAATGTCGCAGTTGAGCGGAGTTTTTCCATGTCTAGCGTCAGACCCCCCGCCGTGGCCGGTATGTTTTACCCGGCCGAGCCCCAGGTCCTGCGGCGCGATATTCTGGCCATGTTGGCTCAAACCAGGCCAACCGGCTTAACACCCAAGGCCATCGTCGCACCGCACGCCGGTTATATCTATTCCGGGCCGGTTGCCGCCTCGGCCTATGCCCAGTTGCTGCCCATGGCCGGCACGATTAGCCGGGTGGTCTTGCTGGGTCCGGTGCATCGGGTCTGGGTTGAGGGACTGGCCCTGCCCGGCGTCGATTTCTTCGACACCCCGCTCGGCCGCATTGCCATCGATGCCGAGGCCGTCCGGCAACTGGCCGGCCTGCCGTTTGTCGAGCGCAACCCGGCGGCTCACGCCATGGAACACTCGCTGGAGGTCCATCTGCCCTTCCTGCAAACGGTATTGGGCGAATTCAGCCTGGTCCCACTGGCGGTCGGCGGCGCCACGCCGGAGCAGATCGCCCAGGCGCTGGAGGTCGTGTGGGGCGGCGCTGAAACGCTGATCGTGGTGAGTTCGGACCTGTCCCACTATCTGCCCTACGACACGGCGCGGCGCACCGACCAGGCCACGGTTCAGGCCATACTCGAACTCGATAGTCACCTGCTGGGCGAACAGGCCTGTGGCGCCCAGCCGATCAACGGCCTGTTGCTGGCCGCCCACCGAAGGGGTTTACGGCCACACCTGCTGGACCTGCGCAATTCCGGCGACACCGCTGGCGACCGGCAACGGGTGGTCGGCTATGCCGCCATCGTCTTCACGGAGGCCCAGCATGAGCAATCCTGACCGAGGCCGGTTGTTGACCGCCCTGGCGCGCGCCGCCATTGCCCGCGAATTCGGCATGACGACACCCACGCTGCCGCACCCCGCTTGGCTGAACGAGCCGGGCGCGGTGTTCGTCACCCTGACCCGGAATGGCCAGTTGCGCGGCTGCATCGGCTCGCTGGAGGCCCACCGGGCGCTGGGCCTGGACCTGGAAGACAACGCCCAGGCGGCGGCCTTCCGCGACCCGCGTTTCCCAGCGCTGGGCTACGACGAGCTGGCCCAGATCAATGTCGAGGTGTCCATACTGTCGAAACCCGCGGCCATGCGGTTCACCGACGAGGCCGATGCCCTGGCCCAGTTGCGCCCCGGCATCGACGGCGTGATTTTCAAGTCCGGCTGGCGCCGGTCAACCTTCCTGC
>PFGT01000080.1 GCA_002782005.1 Hydrogenophilales bacterium CG12_big_fil_rev_8_21_14_0_65_61_21
GAGCAGCACCGCCTCGTCGACATCGTGGGTCACCATCAGGGTCGTCGCCCGCGTTTCGGCAACGATGCGCATCAGCTCGTCCTGCAAGCTGGCTCGGGTCAGCGCATCCAGCGCGCCGAACGGTTCATCCATGAGCAACACCTTGGGTTCCATGGCCAGCGCCCGGGCGATGCCAACGCGCTGCTTCATGCCGCCGGAGATTTCAGCCGGCAGCATGTGCATGGCGTGGGCCAGGTGGACCAGTTCCAGCGCGGCCTCGGTGCGGACCTTGAGTTCCTTCTTCGATTCCCTGGCCCCGAACACCCGCTCGACGGCCAGGTAAACGTTGCCATAGCAGGTCAGCCAGGGCAGCAGGGAATGCTGCTGGAACACCATGCCGCGATCCGGCCCAGGCCCCTTGATCTCGCGGTCGTTGAGCAACAGCACGCCATTGGTGGCGTCAAGCAGGCCAGACACCAGGTTGAGCAGGGTCGATTTGCCGCAGCCGGAGTGGCCGATCAGGGCGATGAACTCGCCTTGCTTGACCTTGAGATTGACCCCGGTGAGGGCGGTGAACCGGCCCTTCTTGGTGTTGAACACCATTTCGGCGTTTTCGATTTGCAAGTACTTGTCCATGTTGGCGCTCCTTACTCGTAATTGAACTGTTTCGCGATCAGCACCAGGGCCTGTTCCAGCAGTAGGCCGACGATACCGACGATGAAGATGGCGATCAGGATGTGTTCGACATTGAGGTTGTTCCACTCATCCCAGACCCAGAAGCCGATACCGGTTCCGCCGGTGAGCATCTCGGCGGCGACGATCACCAGCCAGGCAACGCCGATCGAGAGCTGGATGCCGGTTATCATGTATGGCAACACGGAAGGAAACAGGATGCGGGTGAATATCTTCCACTCGGACAGGTTCAGCACCCGCGCCACATTGAGGTAATCCTGCGGCACCCGCGCCACGCCGGCGGCGGTATTGAGGATGATCGGCCAGATGCTGGAGATGAAGATCACCCACAATGAAGCCGGCTCGGTCTGCTTGAAGATGTACAGGCCGATCGGCAGCCAGGCGAGCGGCGACACCGGACGCAACAGGCTGATGATGGGCGCGGCCATGCCGGCCAGAAACTTGAAGCGGCCGATCATGAAGCCGAGCGGAATACCGACCAGGGCAGCCAGTCCGAAGCCGATGCCAACCCGATACAAGGAGTGCAGGATGTTCCAGCCGATGCCCTTGTCGTTGGGCCCCCTGTCGTAGAACGGATCGGCGAACAGCAGCTTGGCCGATTCCCAGGTCTTGACCGGGCCGGGTAGGCCGTGCTCGCCGCCACTAGTCGATATGATCTGCCAGAGCAACACGAACAAAGCGATGCCGATAACGGGCGGCAGGGCCTTACGAAATGCGGCGCCCAGCCATTCCAGCACGGCGCGGCCCCGTTCGGTCTGGAAGAACGGCGTCGGGCGCGGTCTGGCTGGGGTTTTGGCAGCAGGCTTGATCGTGGTGGGATGGTTCATAAGGTCATCCAGACGGCCTTCGTTGAAGGTCACTGCGCTCATGGCGTACTCCTCGTTTCTATACGTCATCAAACCTTCACCTTGAAGCCGTCGGCATAGGCCTTTGGGTTTTTGCCGTCCCAGACCACGCCGTCGATCAGCTTGCTCGTGCGCATCTCGGACTTGGGTAGCGGCGTCCTGGTCATTGCGGCCGCTTCCTTGTACAGCTTGATCTGGTTCACCGATTTGGCCACGGCCAGGTAATCCGGATGCGCTTTCAACAGACCCCAGCGCTTGTGCTGGGTGAGGAACCACATGCCGTCCGACAGATAAGGAAAGTTGACCTTGCCATCGTTGAAGAACTTCATGTAGTTGGCGTCTTGCCACGTCTTGCCGATGCCGTTGTCGTACTGGCCCAACATGCGGCCTTCGATGACGTTGAACTCGGTATTGACATAGGCCTTGCCGGAGATGATGCGAGCGGTTTCCGATCGGTTGCTCATCGTGTCGATGTACTTCGAGGCATCCAGGATGGCGGCGATCATGGCGCGGGCGGTGTTGGGGTAACGCTGAACGAACTCCAGTGTCGTGCCCAGCACCTTCTCCGGATGGTCGGCCCAGATGTCCTGGCTGGTGGCGGCGGTGAAGCCGATCCGGTCGTGGATGGCGCGGGCGTTCCACGGCTCGCCGACGCAGTAGCCGTCCATCTTGTCCACCCGCATGTTGGCGACCATCTGCGGCGGCGGCACGGTAATCACCTTCACGTCCTTGAACGGATTGATGCCGTAGGCGCCCATCCAGTAATACAGCCACATGGCGTGGGTGCCGGTGGGGAAGGTCTGGGCGAAGGTCCACTCCTTCGGCTCGGCCTTGACCAGCCTGGCCAGGCTGGCGCCATCGGTGACGCCCTTGGCCTTCAACTGGTTGCTGAGGGTGATGGCCTGACCGTTGTGGTTCAGGTTCATCAGCACGGCCATATCCTTCTTTGGCCCGCCCACGCCCAATTGCAGGCCATAGATCAGGCCATACAACACATGGGCGGCATCCAGTTCGCCGTTCGACAGCTTGTCGCGCACGCCGGCCCAACTCGCTTCCTTGCTCGGGATGATCTTGATGCCGTACTTTTTGTCGAAGCCCTTCTCCGCCGCCATGACTACGCTGGCGCAGTCGGTCAGTGGGATGAAGCCGATCCTGATGACGGTCTTCTCAGGGGCGTCAGATCCGGCGGCCCAGGCGCCACTGCGTACTCCAGGCGCCAGCAGGCTCATGATGGCCGCCGCCGCAGAAAGGCCGGCGCTCTTCTTGAGAAAGTCGCGTTTGTCATGGTTGATCTCCGTATGGGTGAGGATGCGTTCAGAATCCGTATTCTTCATGGCGAGTCTCCAGTCCAAAAAAAACGTCCTTCGATGCGGTTACCCGCATGGAAGGACGCCGTTGTCCATAGGCACCGACCTTGGTGCCTGATTGTTAGCCGACTCCGATCATAGATCGTGTCGAGAGGTTATAAGCACGCACTGTGCCAAGTTTTTAATCCATTGAATATAGGGTGTTTTATGTATAAATATCAGGCTGTTGCCGCAAAGAGGTGCATGGCCTTGGTGCATGGCGCACCTGGATTGACCTTATTTATTTGCCCGTGGTAAGCGAATAGTCGTTGGGCAGGAATAGCCACATCCGGCCTTTCTGTTTCATGGCCCCGGCCTGTTTGCCA
>PFGT01000005.1:0-430 GCA_002782005.1 Hydrogenophilales bacterium CG12_big_fil_rev_8_21_14_0_65_61_21
AAGGACACCCAGCCCAGCCCCACTCCCTCGGCGCGCGCGGCCAGCCACATGTTCTGAATCGCGCAGGCAACCGAGGCGATATCCATTTCCGGCAAGGTGCGGCGACCGACAATGTGCGACTCCCGCCCCGGCATCAGGACGGCGATCAGGAGTTCGGCACAGTCCAGGATGCCTTCAATTTTTACCTGCTGGAATTCCTCGTTGCGCGAGGATAGTGCGCGGGCGGTGGCCTGCCGCTCGGCTTCCACCAGGGCATGGATGCGCTGCCGCAGCGGCGTGTCGGTGATGCGCAGAAAACGCCAGGGTTGCATGTAGCCCACCGAGGGCGCCCAGTGCGCCGCCTCGACCAGCCGATCCAGCATCCCTGTGGGCAGGGGTTCTGCGGAAAAATGGCGCATGTCGCGGCGTTCGCGGATGGCCCGGTAGACCG
>PFGT01000005.1:465-14159 GCA_002782005.1 Hydrogenophilales bacterium CG12_big_fil_rev_8_21_14_0_65_61_21
TCCGTTCGGCCTCGCTGTAGCGGTGCCGTTCGATGCCTGCAGGATTTTTCTCTTCCTCGATAGTGGGTGAAGGCGGCTGCGCCAGCACCTGGCGCAGATAATCGACGGGCAGCCTGTAGCGGGCTGCTAGGATCGCGGCGTTCTCACCGCTGGCACGGAGGTCATCGAGCCAGCCTTCCAGTCCGGTGGAGAGCGAACGTCCGGCTCGTTCCCCTGCCTTTGCCACGCCCCCGGCCATGTCGTATTTTTCCGCATAGCCGCGCGGCGTCACCATCAGGCCGTCGCGGAGGTAAGTGTTGGAGTTGCCGATCAGCACTGTGGAGAGCATGCCGATATCGCATTCGGCCATTCGTTCCAGCGTGGTGAGCTCGATGCGCTGTTTTTTGCGGTAGGCGGATTTGACGATCGCCACCGGGGTATCCGGCTTTCGGCTCAAGAGCAGCAGCCGTTGCGCCTCGACGATCTGTCCGGTGCGGCGGCCGCTTTTCGGATTGTAGAGGGCAATGACGAAATCGGCTGCGGCGGCCGCAGCCAGGCGCCGGGCAATGACCGGCCAGGGGGTAAGCAGGTCGGACAGGGAGATGGCGCAGAAATCGTGGGTCAGCGGCGCGCCCACCAGGGCGGCGCAGGCGTTGAGCGCCGAGGCGCCCGGCACAATCTCCACCGCTATCCCCGAGGCGGGCGTCCAGCCGGCCTGGAACAACACCTCGAAGGTGGGCCCTGTCATGCCGTAGACGCCCGCGTCGCCAGAGGAGATCAACGCCACGCGGCGACCGGCCCGCGCCTGCGCCAGAGCCTCGACAGCCCGATCCAGCTCCTCGGTCATGGATTTTTTGATGACTTCCTTGCCGTGGAGCAGGTCTTCCACCAGGCGGATGTAGGTGACATAGCCGATCACCGTGTCGGCCTGGGCGATGGCGTCGCGTGCCGCCTGGGTCATGTGTTCCTTGTTGCCGGGGCCGATGCCGACCAGGGTGATTTTGCCGTTTTCAGTCATGGGGTATTCTCGCGATGGAAATGGTGGCGTTGCGGCCGTCAGGGCCGCGCAGCTTGTGTTTTTCGACAATCAGATGCGCCATGTCGGCGCCGGCGGACAAGAGCGCCGCCGCTTCCGCTACCGAGGGTGTGCCGGTATGGCGGCGTACCGTTTCGGAAGGATGGGGAACCGGCACCGCAGCCAACTCTGCCGCTGGATAGAAAGCAATATCCCAGCGGTGGATTTCGGCCAAGGCAACAAGCCCCGCTTCGTCGCATTTCAGATCGATACTGGCGACGACGGCCACATCGCCGACCACCGCACCCGCCAGGGCCAATGCCTCGTCCAGCGCCTGTTGCAGGGTGTCCAGCGGCGTGCCCCTGTCGCAGCCGATGCCGACGGCGAGCCTCATTCCTGCCCCTCCGGCGGACGGTAGGTAACCAGCTTGCCGGCCAGTGCCAGGGCCAGAGACGCCGGCATCTCCCGCCGGCTCGCCCAGAGCACGCTGGCGTAGGCATCCGGGTTCACGTCCTCGATGCGGGTATAAAGGCGAATGTTGGCCGGCAGGGGTGTTTCCAGTGGCCACCAGTCCCGGCGCCCTGCTTCCTGGACGAATGCCACCGGTTCGTCGTTGACCACCGCCGCGCAGGCACGGGTGACAGCAGCCTTGGTAGCTTCCAAACGCCAGCCCAGTTCACGTCCCAGGATATCCACGGCTATCGTCCCGCGAGCGTCCGAGGCGGTGGTGAGCACCGGTATCAGCCCCATGGCCTGCGCCAGATGCACGGCCAGCGCGTTGCCCCCTCCCTGGTGCCCGGAGAGTACGGGGATTGCAAAGCGCCCGGCTTCGTCCAGCACCACGATGCCGGGGTCCGTTTCCTTGTTCTTCAGATGGGGTGCGATCAGACGCACCACGGCGCCGAGCGAGACGATGCAAACAATGCCGTCGAAAGCGGCAAACAGCGCCGGAACCTGGCCGCCGGTCTTGCCGCTGTAGCAGGTGACGGCGCCCGGAGCGACGGACTCGGCTTCGGCGCGGAATTTTTCGAGAGCGAACAGGCGCGCACCCGGCAAGGCAGCGACCACCCTGCCGGCCAAGGCGATACCGTGACGGGTTATGGCAACGACGGCCACGCGATCGCTCGCAAAAGGCATGAGATTGTTCATCCTAGAAACGGCGATTGAATACGCTGATTACACAGATTCACACAGATTTTTAGGTGGTTGCAGATGATTGACGCCTCACCCAGAAAGTTATCAAGTTCAGTTTCGCTACCCATTGTTTAATCTTGGCTAATCTGCGTAATCTGTGGATAACTGCTTCTTTCCGGTTCATTGTTCGGCCTCCGTATCTTTCTTGCGGCAACCGCGCTTGAGCGGCGGACGCTGCCGGCCTGGGTTATGAATCAGCATGAGGGAGAGGTAGGACACCGTCTCTCCGCGCAGCACGCTGACGTCGCTCACCACGCGCTCATCAGGCGTGCCGACTTTCTCGACAAATACCGCTTCATGGCTGAGGCCGCGCCGGGCGAGAAGGTCGAGCACCTCATCCAGCATGGGTTTGATCTTGAGCAGCACCAGGCTGTCGAATTCGTCGAGCAGATGGTCGATCACCTCCACGCCGTAGGATGCAGGAATCACCGCCAGCGTATCGTCGGCGTCGGCCAGGGGAGTTCCGACGGCAGCCGCAGCCGCGCAGTAGGAACTGACGCCGGGCAAGACCTCGACTTCAACAGACGGTGCCAGCTCGCGCACGGCGCGCGCAAGATGGCCGAAAGTGGCGTAGGTGGAGGCGTCGCCCTCGACCAGGAAGAGCACGTCCCGCCCTTCCGCCAGCAGTTCCAGCATCCGTGCGGCAGCCCGCGCCCAGGCCCGCACCAGCACATCCTTATGGGTGGTCATGGGGAACACCAGCGGCTCGGCATCGGGCGGTATGGCAAAACCGCCGCGGCGAACGATGTCGAGCGCATAGGATTCCTCGTCTTCCTTCTTCACCGGGTAAGTCCAGCGAGCACCGGTGGCAAGCGCGGCAGCTGCGCGCCGGGTAATGTCGTCGGGGTGGCCGGGACCGAGGGAAACGCCGATCAGCCGGCCGAATTGTTGGGTCATGGTCATTCCTTTTGGCTGGAGATTGGTAGAGTGGGCACGTTTTTTGCGCCCACGCGGAAAACGCCTTCGTTGACCGCTGCGTAGGCACAAATACGTGCCCAGCCTACGACAATCCAGACAGGGTTCAGCGCGGCCAGTCGGTGCATGTCGAGAATTGGCTGGCTGCGTGCTGCGGAAAGCTGCACCACCTCCCATGTGGTGCCTATCTTCACGAGGGTGGCGGTGGCGGTGGCGAGGTTTTCAAGGGTGGCGAAATTCATCACCAGACGTCCGCCGGGCTTGAGGCGAGAAAGGCTCAGGGTGATAAGCCCGGCCAGTTCGCCGCCGGAGCCGCCGATGAATACGGCGTCCGGGTCGGGCCAGGTGTCCAGTCCGGCGGGCGCGCGGGACTCGATCAGTGTGTAGTTGGTGGCGCGCAGACGACGGGCATTTTCGCGGCAATTGGCCGCGTCGGCTGCATTCTTTTCCATGGCAAAGACATGGCCGTGGCGGGCAATCCGCGCCGCCTCCAGCCCCACCGATCCGGCGCCGGCGCCGATGTCCCAGACGATGCTGTCCGCCCGCAGGCCGAGCTTGGCGAGCGAGACTGCACGCGCTTCCAGTTTGGTGATCAGTCCCTTGTCCGGTTGCCGCTGGACATAGTCGCCGTCCTCGAAGCCGAACAGGGCGCGGTTATCGCGCGGGCCGTGCCACTCGATCAGCACGATGTTGGGATCGGGGAAACGGCTGCGGGCCGCTTCCTCCAGAGGCAGATCGTGGAACAGGGCCTCATCGGCAAGCTGCAGGCGCGCCGCCACCGAAATGCGCAAGGTGTCGCCGAATCCAGCCGCCAGCAAGGCGCGCGCGATGCGATCCGGCCCGTTGTGCGGGCTGGTGAAGGCAGCGACCCGGTCATGTTCCGTCACCGCGCGCACCAGCGGGTAAAGCCCGTGGCCAGGCGTGGCGCCCTCGCGCCATTCGCCGGCATCGGCACCATGCACCGAAACGATCTTCATCTCCTGCCATGGGCGCTTGAGCCGGGCACAGGCGATCTGGAGCGTGGAGGGAGCGGGGAGCACCCGCACCGCGTCGGCGCCGAGTTTGGCTATCATCAGACTGCCGATGCCGTGGCACAGTGGGTCGCCGGTAGCCAGTATCGCCACTTCAAGACCGTCGGCACGCGCCTGGCGCACCCAATCCGGCACCTGGGAAAGCAGGCCGTCCATGGCGCGCAGTTCGACACCGGGGGGCAGATGAGGCGCCACCCGATCGAGCATGCGGCGTACGCCGATGACCAGCCCGGCAGCGGCGAGTTCAGCTCGCGCTGCTTCCGTCAGGCTGGGCCAGCCATCGTCGAGTATGCCCACCAGGGTGCAGGGTTCAGTCATTCGCCCTCCTCCACGATGGCGATGGGCCGCCCCTCGAAATCGCAGGCCAGTACAGTGAGCCGGTGTTCGCCCGGATAGCGCGTGCGCAGGCTGCGAATGGCGCGCAGCGCCAGCGCGCGGTGGAAATTTTCAGACAGCCCCAGTTCGCTCAAGCGCTCGGCGGCAAAGCGAGCCGTTTCGGCGGCGCGTATCTCCACCACCAGATCGGGCGGGGCGCCCGCCGTGACAGCGGCCTCGGCGATCAGGTCGCGGTCCACTTCCTCGCGCCAGGCATGGGTAACAGACAATCCTTGGCCGATCTTGGTCAGCTTGCCCACCATGGCGCCGACGATGATCCGCCGCATGCGCTGCCGGGTCGCGGCCAGAAAGGCCGCCTTGACGAAGTCGCCCATCTGCACGAAACAGGCTTGGTCCAGTTGCGCAAACTCCCGCATGGCGCATTTTTCGGTGCGCCCTCCGGTGGTGAAAACGACCGTGGTCTGCCCCTGATTAGCCGCGACATCGACTGCCTGCACTACGCTGGCGCGGAAGGCGGCGGTGGAGTAGGGGCGTACGATGCCGGTGGTGCCGAGGATGGAGATGCCGCCGAGGATACCCAGGCGGGTATTCAGCGTCTTTTTCGCCATCTCCTCGCCGCCGGGCACGGAAATGGTCACTTCCAAGCCGTCCCCAGCATGGAAAATCCGGCTGCCGGCGGCACTCACATTTTCCATGATATTCTTGCGCGGCACCGGGTTGATTGCCGGCCCGCCCACCTCCAGGCCGAGGCCGGGCCTGGTGAGCACGCCGACGCCGGCGCCGCCCTTGAGCACGATCTTGCCGGCGGCACCGGGCAGGCGGCGCACATCCGCGGTCAGATGCGCGCCGTGGGTGGCGTCCGGGTCATCCCCGGCGTCTTTAACGCTCACCGCGTGCGCCACCGTGCCATCGGTCCAGCCGTCGGTGATCGCGAAGGCGACCTGCCGGGCATTGGGCAGCAGGCAGACCACGCTGTCCGGCACGCGCCCCTCGACCAGTCCAAGGGTGGCCGCCGTGGCTGCCGCCGCCGAGTTGGCGCCGGTGGTAAAACCGGTACGGTTTCCCCGCTCGCGCTTGCGGTCGCCCTTGCGCACTTTCTCGGGGAGGATATGGCCTTGTGTCATGATGCTGGCGTAATCTCAGGCAGTCTCGCGCTGGCGGGTTTCCGCCAGGGACAGCAGGGCGTGCAAGGCGGCGATCACCAGGGTGGAACCCCCCTTGCGGCCACGGGTGACAATCCAAGGCACGTCGCTGAGTTCTGCCAGGAGGCCTTTGGCTTCGGCAGCCGAGACGAAGCCGACCGGCATGCCAATCACCAGCGCCGGGCGCACACCTTCCTCGCGGATCAGGCGCACCACTTCGATCAGCGCGGTCGGGGCGTTGCCGATGCCGACAATCGCCCCGTCCAGCCGCCCCAGCCGATGCGCCTTCTGCATGGACTGCACGGCGCGGGTGGTGTTTTCCAGCTTGGCGCGCGCTATCACGTCGGTATCCGAGATGAACTGGTGAGCGGTCAGGCCGAAGTGCTTCAGGCGGACAGGGGACAGGCCGACGCAAATCATCTCCACATCCGCCACGACAGGGGCGCCGCCACGCAGTACGGCGGCGAGTCCGGCGCGCATGGCATCGGGATGGAAGGCGGCAAGCCCGTTGAACTCGAAATCCGCCGTGGCATGGATCATGCGCCGCACCAGCGGCCACTGTTCGGCGGTGTAATCGTGATGGCTCACTTCGCGGTCGATGATGGCGAAGGAGTCGTACTCGATTGCTGCGCCTGCCGCGGTGAGTTGTTCGGTAACAACATTACTGTTCATCGTGACGCCTTGGATTAAAAGTCAATGGGTTGGAAGATGTGTGCATAGATTAGCTTCAGGAGGGGATGGCGGCCGGACGGTCGTGGTGGTGCGCATGTGACGAGGCGGCGGCGAGGCGGTATTTGCAGCCGTCGCATTCCAGCATCCTGCCCGTACTTGCACCCTGCGCCCGGCTATCCGCGAGAGCCAGGATGCCCTCGTCGAAGCCGAAATACCCGCCCAGCGCGAACGCCACCTGCGGGTAGGCCGCGCACAGGCGCGCCACCTGGGCTTTGATGCGCTCGACCAGCAAGCCGGTGAAAAGATAGAGCGGCTGGATCACGATCTGGGTCATGCCCAGTTTCACTTGCCGCTGCACCACGGTCTCGACGCGCGGAAAAGCGACGCCGGTAAAAGCGATGTCCACCAGCTCATGGTGAGCGCCTTCGAACACCCAGCGCGCAATCCGGGCCACTTCGCCGTTGGCGCCGGCATCCGAGGAGCCGCGGCCGAGCAGGATGACGCCGGTGGTCTTGGGGTCCGGCATGGCTAGTTCCTGCATCAGGTGGCCGATGCGCTGCTTGAGCACCGAGTACACCTCGCGGCCCATGCCGAGGTGGGGCAGGCACGAGAACGTCACGCCGGAATGGCGCAGGCGGGCGGCTTCGATTGCGGCGGGGATTTCCATTTTCACATGGCCGGCGGCGTTCAGGATAAGCGGTAGCGCAATCACCTGCCGGCTGCCGGCGGCGGCGCGATCCAGCCCCTCATCGAGCAGCACGTCGGCGAGTTCGATGAAGCACGCCTCGATGCGCCAATCGGGATGGCGAGACCTCCACGTGGCGGCAAAGCGCAAGGTCTCCTCGTTTCCCGCCGGGTTGCGGGAGCCGTGGCCGATTAGTAAGATCGTTTCCTTCATGATGTTTCCTTTCCGTTGTGCGAGGGGCGCATCCAGGCCGTGCCCGTCAGCGGAGCGCATAGTTGAAAACCGTGTCCGTTCCATCGTCCCAGTTGTCCCACAGGTAATCGTCGGCGATACCGTCGGCGATCAGGCGGAAGGCGTAGCGCGCCTGCTCCTCGTAGAAGCCGCAGAAGTGGCGGATGGCGCAGTCGCGGCAGGCCGATGAACTCGCTGTACGGATAGAGATCGCCGTCGGCGGCGAGGGCGAAGAAGGCGCGGCCACCGCCGCAGGGCGAAATGTCGCACATCAGCCGTCGCGCCGACGGCGCGAGGATGGCGATGAAGGCGCGCGCCATATCGGGATCGGCCGGTTTCACGCCGCGGGCGCCGGGTAGGGTGCAGCGGACGGTGTTGAGCATGCAGGTCGGCACCTCGCGGGCATGGAACAGCTCGGCCATCCGCGTCAGATGGGTGAGGTTCTCGGTGGTGCAAGTGGTGATCACGCTCCAGGCGTCGTATCCGCGCAGATTGTCCATCGCCGCCAGCACCCGTTCATGCACGCTGCGCCCGCTCCAGGTACGGCGCGTCGAATCGGTGATCGCCGCCTCGGGCCCGTCGAGGGAGAGGCCGACGCTGACTTCGCGGGCGGTGAGAAAATCGATCGCCGAGCGGTTGAGCAGCGTACCGCTGGTCTGGAGGCCGAAGACGAAATCATCGCCAAAGGCCTCGATGGCGGCGAACACCGCATGCCGGTTCAGCAGCGGCTCGGAGCCGTGAAAGATGATACGCGGCCGGCGCCCTTCGGGCATCACCGTCGCGAAGTAACGGCGCAGCTTGTCCAGCGCCGCCAGCAACTTGTCTTCCGGCATGTGGCTGCCGTCGCGGCGCATTTTGCCGGGCAGGTAGCAATAGGTGCAGTCGAGATTGCAGCGCTCGGTGGGGTTCACGTAGACGGCCGCCGGCTGCAGCTCGAAGCGCAGCGCGTGCAGCTCGCGGCTGAAGTCGCCGGCTTTCTCGCGATAGGCATCGAGCAGCGGCCCGCCGGCCAGGGTGTCGCTGACGCGCGTCTTGTCCACCAGCACCCAGAAGGCGGTGCCGGGGTCGATCAGCGCCACGTAGCGGGCGTGGCCGATGTCCATCGGGGTTAGTGCCGCAGCCGTCATTTCGCCTTTTTCCGATCCATCAGCACATAATGCGAGAGACCGACTCCTTCGGGGTTGCAGCTCTTGCGCACAGCGATAACCGGCACCGGCGCCTTGGGGGCGGCGGTGGTGGTTTGCTGGTGTTGTCCGGGTTTGGTTTGTTGCATTGTCGTCTCCTCAAGGTTTAGAAAATAGAAAGCAGAAAGCAGAAAGCAGAAAGGGCTGCCGTCAGGTTATTGCGCTGCCTTCACACCCTTGCGGAAGCGATGGGTGAAACTGGCGTCATACAATTTCGATCTCTTCAATTCCGGCCACTGGCGCGCGCCCAGGGCGGGACTCACGATAATCATGGCCTGGCTCGCGACCTTCTCCGCGCGGCACTTGTCGCGGATATCGGCGAGCGTGCCGCGAATGAGCTTTTCCTCGCCAGGCCAGCTTGCCTTGTGCACCACCAGCACCGGCGCATCCACGCTCCAGCCGGCCGCGAGCAGTTCCTCCTTCACCTTGTGCAGCAGGGTGATGGAGAGAAATAGACACAGCGTACAGTGGTGCAGCGCGAGTTCACGCAGCGATTCGCCATCCGGCATGGGCGTGCGGTCGGCGATGCGGGTGAGGATGACGGTTTGCGTCACCTCGGGCAGGGTCAGGCTCTCAGTCGCTGCTGCGGCCGCGGCCATCGCCGACGATACGCCCGGCACTACGCCGATCTCGACACCTGCGGCATCCAGCGGTTGCACCATCTCGATCAGTGCGCCGTAAAGCGTAGGGTCGCCGGTTTGCAGGCGCACCACTGCCTCATGCCGTCTGGCCTGATCGATGAGCCAGGCGGCGATTTCTTCCAGCGTCATGTCCTTCGAATCGCGGATGACGCAGCCTGCCGGGGCGTAGAGTGTAGCCGCCTGGTCCACCAGCGATCCGGCGTAAAGGATGGCGCCCGCCCCTTTGAGCAAGCGCCGTCCCTTGACGGTGATCAATTCCGGATCGCCCGGACCGGCGCCGACAAACCAGACTTTTCCCACTTTCAGTCCGCCAGCTTCAACGATTTCACCGTGAAGCAGGTATTGACCAGCGGCGTGTTCTCGTGGCGCTTCAGCAGCCGGACAAGGGCATAGGTGAACAGCGGCTCAATCGCCACGATCGCCAGGTAGGATGAGGCGAAGGCCGCCCAGGCCGAAAACGGCGTGGCTACGTCACTGACCAGCAGCCAGAAGCCGACCATGGCGGTGACGCCACCGTAGTACGAGGCGTCCAGTTTCAGGATGGTGCGCCAATTGATGCGCCGGCCGGTCATCGTGTCGCTCAGCTTGCGTCCCAGCGTGTAATGCACCGTGATGAGCGGCACGATCAGGGACAGCGAATTGACCCCCAGATGCACTAGGTCGGCGGTGTCGAACAACAGTCCCTGCAGCAGCAGACCCAAGGCGAAGCCGAACAATGTCGGAATGAAACCCAGCGTGAGGTAGATCGCCATGGCGCCCACGAAATGCAGCT
Source organism: Hydrogenophilales bacterium CG12_big_fil_rev_8_21_14_0_65_61_21 (assembly GCA_002782005.1). Classification (GTDB taxonomy): domain Bacteria; phylum Pseudomonadota; class Gammaproteobacteria; order Burkholderiales; family Thiobacillaceae; genus Parasulfuritortus. Next base: position 10,263 of record PFGT01000005.1, read on the forward strand.
CGGACGGCCCGATGTTCATGTGAAATGCTTGCATGAAGAGCGAGAAGAAAACTGCGGCCAGCAAGGTGCGCAGAATATCCGCCGGCCGAGCGATCAGGTCTTTGGCATAGTAGGCCAATACACCCAGCGCTGATGTGTTGGCGAGCATGATCTTGGCTTGTGCGATATAACCGGGTTCGATATGCATGATGGTTTCCTGTGGTTGGTTAACAAATAAATTTAAACGGCGAACAACTGTGCCGCCGCTTCCGGGTTCGAGGGAAAATACATGTGCAGATAGGAGGCGTGCAGCCGGCCAAGACGGTAGACCGGTTCTCCGCAGCGCCCCGGCCGTGACCCTTCGCTCCACGCGAGCGGAACGAGCGGGCTCTCCATCTGCGAATAATGAAAACTGTGGCCGCGTACCATCCCTTCCGGCAGCGTGGCGCTGTACATTCCCAGGCGCGCGAGTTTTTTCTGCATTACGGCGTGTCCCGGCAGCAATCCGGCCATTTTGGCCTGTCGGCCTGTGCTATCGGCAAGCGATTCGAGCAGGTAAAGCATGCCGCCGCACTCCGCCACAATGGGCTTGCCTCGTGCATGGTGGGCGTGCAGCGCCGCCTTCATGCCGGCATTGCCCGCAAGCTGTTCCAGGTGCAATTCAGGATAGCCTCCCGGCAGATAAACAGCGTCGGCCTCCGGTAGCGCGCCATCCGTGAGCGGGGAAAAAAACAGGAGTTCCGCGCCCAGCGCCCGCAACAGCTCCAGGTTGGCCGGATAAAGAAAGGAGAAAGCGCTGTCCCGCGCCACGGCAATGCGCGCGCCCGCCAGTCGTTGCGGCAGCGGGGCGCTTTCGGTCGCAGTAAAGGCGACGGGAGCGGGAAGTTCGGCAAGCCGTGTTTTGCCGAGCATCTCCGCGCCACGTTCCAGACGCAGCTCAATATCTTCGATCTCGGCGGCCTGCACCAGGCCGAGATGGCGGTCGGGTAGCGCCATCAGCGGATCGCGCGCGATGGCGCCGAGCAACGGCGTGTGCAGGCTTTCGGCCAGCATTTCGGCATGCCGCTCGCCTGCGACCTGGTTGGCGACGACCCCGGCGAAGGGCAGCTTGTCGCAATAGGTGGCCAGCCCATGGGCCACGGCGCCGAAGGTCTGCGCCATCCCGGAAGCGTCGATCACCGCCACCACCGGAATGCCGAGCAATGTCGCCAGGTCGGCGCTGGACGGTTCGCCGTCGAACAGGCCCATGACGCCCTCGACCAGGATCAGATCGGCTTCGCCTGCCGCCTCGTGGAGCAAAGCCCGGCAGTGGTCTTCGCCGCCCATCCACAGGTCGAGCTGGTATACCGGATTCCCCGATGCGCGCTCCAGTATCATGGGATCGAGAAAATCCGGACCGGTCTTGAAAACCCGTACGCGGCGCCCCAGGTTACGGTGCAGCCGCGCCAGCGCAGCCGTGACCATGGTCTTGCCCTGGCCGGAGGCGGGGGCGCTGACGAACAGGGCCGGGCAGCGACGCGTAGCCATCACAAATCCACGCCCTTCTGCGCCTTGACCCCGGCGCGGTAGGCGTGTTTCACGTCGGCGATCTCGGACACCGTGTCGGCCAGTTCGATCAGCGCCGGCGAGGCGCCGCGGCCGGTGACGACGATATGCTGCATGGGCGGGCGGGCGGCGATGGCATCCAGCACGGCATCCTGGTCGAGGTAGCCGTAGCTCAGCAGGTAGGTGAGCTCATCGAGCACCACCAGGTCGATGGACGGATTGGCCAGCATCCGCTCTGCGACTTGCCAGCCGCGCCGGGCGGTGGCGATGTCGCGCTCGCGATCCTGGGTGTCCCAGGTGAAGCCGTCGCCGAGCACCTGCCATTCGACACCGGGCTGGCGGCTGAAGAAGGCCTCTTCTCCCGTATCGGTGCGGCTCTTGATGAACTGCGCCACGCCTGCTTTCAGGCCGTGGCCCAAGGCGCGGGCGACCATGCCGAAGGCGGACGAGCTTTTGCCCTTGCCGTTGCCGGTGAGCACGATCAAGAGGCCGCGCTCGTCGCCGGCGCGGGCGATGTTGGCGTCGATCAGCGCCTTCTTGCGCGCCATGCGGGCCTTGTGGCGGCTATCGAGATCGTCGGTCATGACGGATCGGCTTGCCTTGGGGCGCCGCGCTGGCCGGCCACGGTGACATGGACAACGGCCGCCAGGCCAAGGTAGAGGGCCATGGATGAGAGCATGGCGGGGAAATACCTCGCTAGGCGCGGGATGAATTCGGCCAGGCTGGGGTCGGCGAAGCGGCCGGAGAAGAAGTAAAACCCGCCACTGGAAAACAGCTCGGCCAGCACAGCGCCCGCCAAGGCGCAGCCCAGCAGCCAGGGCAGCGCCGACCAGGACAGGCGATGATGGTGGGCGTAGGCGCGGCCGGCCAGGAACAGGGCGCCATAGGCCGGGATGAGAAACCCGTAGGCCGGCGACACGCAGAAGCCGTTCACCCCGCCCACCGCGATGGCCAGGTAATCGACCAGCGCCGCCTCCAGAATCAGGACGGGCGCGGCCCAGTAGCTGCGCAGATACACGGCGGCGAGGAAAAATATCGCCCACGACGCATCGGGCAGGGCGTGCAGCGTCGCCCAGTGATGGCTGCGGGTGAGGGCCATCAGTAAGGCGAGGCCGAGGCCGATGGCGAGTTGCTGGCGGGAAGTCGGATATAACATGGCAGTCTCCAAAATTTTAGGGCGGCCCATGGCCGCCGTTCACGCGGTTCAATTACTTGGTGGGTTGATAGCGCACGCCGACAAAGATGTTCAGCCCCGGTGTGTTAAAGCCCCGCGTCAGCTCGTAGGATTTATCGAACAGGTTGTCGATGCGCGTCTGCAACGTCCAGTCCCGGTCCAGGGCGCGGCTGGCGGTCAGATTGACCAGACCATAGCCGGCCATCTTCAGGGTGTTGCCCGCGTCGGCATACCGGCGACCGGATACGACCCATTCGCCGGCCAGTGTCCAGGCCCCCAGGGCGCGGCCGAGCTTCAGTGCGCCATGTTCCTTGGCGCGCTTGATTAGCCGTTTGCCGGTGGCGGCGTCCTTGGGGTTTTGCAGGGTCAGGTTGGCGTCGAGCAGAAAGTCGCCGACGGCGGTGGCGCCGGACAGGGTGACGCCGCGCAGAGTGGCCCGGTCGACGTTGGCGGGCAGCCAGGTATAGGAGTCAGGGGCAATGGGCGCCCAGGCGATCAGGTCGCTGACCCGGTTGTCGAAAACCACCGCGCTGAAATGGCGCACGCCGCTGTCGTAATGGAGCGCTGCCTCCTTGTTGCGGGAGCGCTCCGGACGCAGGTCGGGATTGCCCAGCGCCGGCCAGTACAGGCCGTTGAAACTAGGCGCCTTGAAGGCATTGCCGGCGCCGGCGCTGACCCGCCACCGGGGCGATATCTGGTAGCCATAGCCGAGATAGCCGGTGCCATGGCGGCCGAACTGGGTATTGTCGTCGTTGCGCAGATTGAGTTGGAGGTCGTGGTTGCCCAGCCGCGCCTGATAGCCGGCGAACCAGGACTGGATGGTGCGGGAGGCCACGCTGTAGGCCGTGCTTCCGCTCACCTTCTGTTCCACCCGCTCGAAGCCCAGGATCGCCGTGCCGGGGCCGGCGGCAATGTCGTTTTGCCACAGTAACTGATTCTGGTCGGTGTTGAACACGTCCTTGCCGGGACTGTAATCGTCGAGGTGGTCGGCGCCCGTGCCGACCCGCAGCAGGCTATTCCAGCGCGCGTTGATGCGGTTCTTGCTGTAAATGTCGAAAGTCGACAGGGTCTGGTCGCTGAAATAGTCCGTGGTCGAGGTGTAGCCGTCGTAATGATTGCGGCCGGAACTGATGAAACCGTCCACGCCGATCTCCTGGCCCACGGCCACGGTCTGGGCCAGTTTCAGCGCCAGACTGGTG
>PFGT01000126.1 GCA_002782005.1 Hydrogenophilales bacterium CG12_big_fil_rev_8_21_14_0_65_61_21
TTGCCCGGCGAAATCGTCAAAATCTGTCCTCGTTCAGCCGATTTTTGCGAGCAGCCGCTTTGCGGCTTGCCTGCTTGACCCGCTTCGCTTCGATTCTTTAAGTCCGACAGACTCCTAGTGTGGTGTTGCACGTTGTTTGGCACATATGCGAACAAGGAAAGACCCATGCATCGGACGTAGGTCGGGATTCATCCCGACGACGCGGGTTCTATGGGCCGGGTTGTCGGGATGAATCCCGACCTACAAAACCCCGCTGACATGCCCGGCTTGTCGGGTTGAATCCCGACAAGGGCTTACATATAGGCATTCTAAAGAATGCAACACTACACTAGCGATTTAGCTTGCCGGCAGGCGCCGCCATTGTGTAAGTTAGAACGCAGTTAAATCTGTATTGGAACGCATCGTGCCCCGCAAACTTAGCTCCAGCTCCAGCTTCGCCAAGCCGCGCAGCCGTACCGTCGCCAGCCCGGCGACGGAAAACACCGGCATTGTCCGCGTCGCAGCCATCCAGATGGCCTCCAGCCCCAATGTCCATGCCAACCTGGCGGAGGCCGAACGGCTGATCCAACTGGCCGTCACGGCCGGCGCAAAGCTGGTGGCGCTACCGGAATATTTCGCCATCATGGGCCAAAAGGACACCGACAAGGTGGCCGCCCGCGAAGCGCCCGGCAAGGGGCCGATCCAGAAATTCCTCGCCGCCCAGGCCAAGAAGCATGGTATCTGGCTGGTCGGCGGCTCGGTGCCGCTGGAATGCGACGACCCCAAGAAGGTTTACAACTCCTGCCTGGTCTACGACGACAAGGGCAAGCAGGTGGCACGCTATGACAAGATCCACCTGTTCGGCCTCAACCTGGGCAACGAGCACTACCGCGAAGAGACCACCATCAAGCCTGGCGATACGGTGGTGGTGCTGGACAGCCCGTTCGGCCGGATCGGTCTGTCGATCTGCTACGACCTGCGCTTTCCTGAACTGTATCGGGCCATGGGCGATGTTGACATCATTTTGATCCCGGCCGCCTTTACTGCCACCACCGGCAAGGCCCATTTCGAAACCCTGATCCGGGCGCGGGCCATCGAAAACCTGGCCTATGTCATCGCCCCGGCCCAGGGCGGCTATCACGCCTCCGGGCGCGAGACCCATGGCGACAGCATGATCGTCGACCCTTGGGGCAACGTGCTTGACCACCTGCCACGCGGTTCCGGCGTGGTTGTGGCCGGCATCAACCGGGCCTATCAGGACAGCCTGCGCAAGAGCCTGCCGGCGCTGAAGCACCGCGCCCTGAACTGCGCCAAGAACATCAAAATCGAAGTGGTCTCGATATGAGCGTATCGGCCTCGCTTGACACCCGGCTGCTGGAAACCGCCGACGCCGCCTTGCTGGCCCCCAATGGCCTCGATGCCGGCAAGCTCGATGCTGCCCTGGGCATCCTGGCCTGTCGTAAGCTGGACGATGCCGACCTCTACTTCCAATACACCCGCTCCGAGGCCTGGAGTCTGGAGGAAGGCCAGGTCAAATCGGGCAGCTTCAACATCGACCAGGGCGTCGGCGTACGCGCCGTCAGCGGCGAAAAGACGGCTTTCGCCTATTCCGACGACATCGCCTTCCCGGCCCTCGAACAGGCTGCGAAGACCGCCCGCGCCATCGCCGTCAGCGGCGCCGACGGCCGCGTCGCGTCCGGCAACGCGGTGGTCGGCCGCAAGCTATACGCCCCGCTCGACCCCATCGCCAGCCTGGCCGAGGCCGACAAGGTCGCCCTGCTGCACCGACTGGAAGGCTACGCCCGGGCGCTCGACCCGAGAGTGATCCAGGTCATGGCCAGCCTGGCCGGCGAATACGAAATCATTTACATCGCCCGTCTGGACGGCCGCCGCGCCGCCGACGTGCGGCCGCTGGTACGGGTCTCGTTACAGGTCATCGTCGAGGCGGATGGCCGCCGTGAACAAGGCTCGGCCGGCGGTGGCGGGCGTTTCGGTTACGGCTATTTCAGTGACGCGATGCTCAAGGACTATGCTGAACAGGCCGTCCATCAGGCGCTGACCAACTTCGACGCCAAGCCTGCTCCGGCCGGCGCCATGACCGTGGTGCTCGGCCCTGGCTGGCCCGGCATACTGCTCCATGAGGCGATCGGCCACGGCCTCGAAGGCGACTTCAACCGCAAGGGTTCGTCCGCCTTCTCCGGTCGCATCGGTCAGCGTGTCGCCGCCAAGGGCGTCACCGTGGTCGACGATGGCACCATTCCCGACCGGCGCGGCTCGCTCAATGTCGACGATGAAGGCACGCCGACCGAATGCACCACGCTGATTGAAGACGGCATTCTCAAAGGCTACATGCAGGACAGCCTCAACGCCCGCCTGATGGGCATGGCGCCGACCGGCAACGCCCGGCGCGAGTCCTTCGCCCACCTGCCCATGCCGCGTATGACCAACACCTACATGCTGGCCGGCGACAAGGACCATGACGAAATCATCGCCTCGGTTAAAAACGGCCTCTACGCCGCCAACTTCGGCGGCGGCCAGGTCGACATCACCAGCGGCAAGTTCGTCTTCTCCGCCGCCGAGGCGTGGTTGATCGAGGACGGCAAGCTGACTTATCCAGTCAAGGGCGCCACCCTGATCGGCAACGGTCCGGATGTGCTAACGAGGGTCGCCATGATCGGCAACGACCTGCGGCTCGATCCGGGTGTCGGCACCTGCGGCAAAGAAGGCCAGAGCGTGCCGGTCGGCGTCGGCCAGCCGACCTTGAGAATCGATGGCCTGACGGTAGGCGGGACGCAATGAGTTTTATGCCTGGTTTCCAATCGATGCCGAGCCCGCTTAAGCGCTGGCTGGCAGCATGCCTCCGCCATCGAGTAACTGTTTTAGGATGGCGAAAGGTACCGGTCGGCTGAAATAATAACCCTGCGCCATGTCGCAGCCGAGTGCCGTCAGAATGGCCGCCTGCTCAGCGGTTTCCACGCCTTCGGCTATTACCTTGAGTCCGAGCGCATGGGCCATGCCGATCACGGCGGCGGCAATCTGCCGGTCATTCAGGTCGGCGGCAATGTCGCACACGAAGGATTGGTCTATTTTCAGCTTATGTATGGGTAGGAGTTTCAGATTCGCTAAATTGGAACAGCCCGTGCCGAAGTCGTCCACGGAGACTTCCACGCCGGCTTTACCCAGTCCTCCTAGAAATGCCGACATCCCCTCGCGCTGGGCAGACAGCGCGGTTTCCGTCAACTCGATTTCCAGGTGCCGGGGATCGAAGCCACTCGCGGCCAGGATGTCGAGTATGGCCTGATGCGTCCCGGGTTTTAACTGAAGCGGGGAAAAGTTGACCGCCAGCCGAAAATTTCTACAAGTGTGACAGGCCAGCTCCATGCCTTGGCCACATAGGGTCCGTATCGCCCATTCGCCGATGGCACCGATCAATCCGGTTTCCTCGGCAACGGGGATAAATACCGATGGCGGTACCGGAGTGCCAGTCGAATCCTCCCAGCGCGCCAGGACTTCCGCGCCGATGATGCGCCCGTCCGGAAGGCTGACCTGGGGTTGCCAGGCGAGCCATAGTTCGCCCGCAGTCAATGCCTGGTGCAGGGCGTTGCTTATTTCCAGACGCTTGCTGAGCTGGCTGTTCATGGCGGAAGAATAGAGTCTAGATGACCCTCGGTTACTCTCCTTGGCCTGGTACATGGCCGCGTCGGCATTCATGAGCAGGGTGTCGCTATCCTCACCATCGTCGGGGTAGCGGCAAATACCGATACTGGCGGTCACGAACAGTTTTTTCCCGTCCAGAACCAGCCGCTCGGAAAGCGCGGCAAGAATCTTTTCCGCTATGTCCTCCGGTTGAGACGTGTCGGGAAGAAGCACCGTGAATTCATCTCCTCCCAGGCGCGCTACCGTATCGCTCTCGCGCACTGCGTTTTGCACCCGCTTTGCTACGGCGATGAGCATCTGGTCGCCAAAACGGTGGCCCAGGGTGTCGTTGATGTCCTTGAAGCGGTCCAGGTCGATAAACAGCAGCGAAAACTCCTTCCCGGTCCGGCGGGATTGGACGATGGCCTGCTCCAGACGGTCCGTGAACAACTGGCGGTTAGGCAGGTCGGTCAGGACATCGTAGTAGGCGAGGTGGAGCAGCTTGGCACGCAGCTCCTGATGCTGCGTGATGTCGGAAAACACCCCGGCGTAATAGCGCACCTTTCCCGATTCGTCACGTATCACATTGATGTGCAACCATTCCGGGTAGATGTCGCCGCTTTTGCGGCGGTTCCATACCTCGCCTTCCCAGTGGCCCGTTTCCTCCAGCGAGCGCCACATCGCCTGGTAAAATTCATGGTCATGGCGACCGGATTTCAGTAGCTCTGGCGTTTTTCCGATAGCTTCCTCTTCACTGAATCCGGTGGTTTGGATGAAGGCCCGGTTCACCAGCAGAATATGATTGTCGGCATCCGTCACCATGACGCCCTCGCTGGTGGCGTCGAATACGCTGGCCGCCACCTCGCGGTTTTCCAGCTCACATTGCAGTTGCGTGATCATGTGTTCGCGATTCTCGCGTAAACCCTGTTCGCGCTGGCTGAGCGTGGCAAATACGCTGAGCATGGATACCACACCGATAAATTGCCCATCCGTCCCGGTTACGGGCAGGTAATCGACGCGCTCCTCACTCAGGCGTTGCAAGATGGCTTCCATGCCGGTATCGGGTCGCAATAACGCCGGCTGGCGGCGGACCAGCAGGTCGGCAAAAATCCGGCCGGGGAAGAGCGCGGCCTGCCGCTCCTCCACCAGGCCCATGAAGACGTCCTCTTCGGAGAACACGGCGAATACCTTGGCGCTATCGAGTCCATCTCCGGCAATATCCCGGTAGCGCTGTAAGGCGCCCACCCGCGTCCAGCGGACGCATAGACAATCCTCTGCCGTCAGGCCCGACATTATTTGGGTTCCTGATCGATTTCGATCTCGACCTTCAGGTCGAGATGAATGATTTCTTCCGGTCCCATCAGCGGCTTGACTTCCTCCAGCATGAAGCGCCGGAGTTGCTCCGGGCTGATCTTGCGCAGGATGGCGCTACGCACCAGGATATCCCCGATCACGTCATCCTCCATTGGCACATGCTCGAACTGCGTGGTGGTCAGGAGGCTGAGGGCCTTGCCCACCGCCACGTGGCCGATCGGGGACAGCCTGCCCAGCACTAGACCATCATCGATTGGCGGCAAAACGAATTCCGTTAAGCGGGCTCGGAAGGTATGGCGCCGGTTCTTTTTGGTCATGTTTGTATCTTTCACAACAAGCGACCCAATGGTTTTATCTTCCAACAAGGTAGTTTCATACTACCTGTTTTTCCGCTAACATTTTCCGGCTGCCGACTGTACCCCTAGAGGTGAAGTGGATATGGGTGTCGGTCCATATTAGGTAAAAAGCTGGATTCCCGCTTTCGCGGGAATGACGAATTTTTAGAGGGCCTGTTACTTCTCTCCCACCAGACTGACCTTCTCGATCACCACCGACGTCAACGGCACATCCGAGCCAAACGGTCCCGACGCGCCGGTTGGCACCTTGGCGATTTTCGCGGCCACGTCCTGGCCTTTGATGATCTTGCCGAATACGCAATAGCCGTAGCCCATGGCATCAGCCGAGCGGTAATTGAGGAAGGCGTTGTCCTTGACGTTGATGAAGAACTGCGCTGTGGCCGAGTGAGGATCGCCGGTCCGGGCCATGGCCACGGTGTACATCTCGTTCTTCAGACCGTTGGCCGCTTCGTTGCGGATTGGTGCTTGGGTAGCCTTCTGGTTGTACGCGGCGTTGAAGCCGCCGCCCTGGATCATGAAGCCGTCGATCACCCGGTGGAAGATGGTGCCGTCGTAAAACCCGGCCTTCACATAGCCAAGAAAGTTCTTCACGGTTTCGGGGGCCTTGTCCGGGTAGACCTCCAGGGTCATGGTCCCCATGCTGGTCTTGACCTCAACGTTGGGGTTGGCGGCTTGAGCGGTGGTGCAGGTCAGCAGGGCGAAGGCGAAAAACAGTGATTTGATCATGTTGGTATCCGGTCCATGGAAAAGTGGGTAATTATCCCTAGACTGGGGTTTTTCTTGTGAGTTTCCATGCGACTCTGATAGCATCAAGCTCATGATGTGTACCCGCGCCCACACTTTTCGATTTTATTTTTATCCCACGCCGCTGGCGGTCGGGAGAGAATAGCGTGGGCAGGTGACGCAAATCCCCCGGAAAACCGCCAGGCCCCTGGCGGTTTTTTCATTCAGGGGCCATTTTAAACAGGAGCAAATCATGGCGGGTTACCGCACCGACGACACCCGGATCGAGCAGAGCGACGAGCTGCTTGCGCCGATGCAGATCATGCGCGAACTGAAGGCCAGCGAGGCCGCATTGAAGACGACTTTTGTCGCGCGTGGCCAGATCCACGATGTGCTGCGCGGCGCCGACGACCGGCTGGTGGTGGTGGTCGGCCCCTGTTCCATCCACGATCCGGTCACCGCGCTCGACTACGCCCGCTTGCTTAAGCCGCTGGCCGACGAACTGCGCGACGATCTGGTGATCGTGATGCGGGTCTATTTCGAAAAGCCCCGCACTACCGTCGGCTGGAAGGGCCTGATCAACGACCCGCACCTGAACGAGAGCTTCGACATCAACGAGGGCCTGCGCCTGGCGCGCAAGCTGTTGTTGGAAATAAACGAGCAGGGCTTGCCTTGCGGCACCGAATTCCTTGACCTGATCTCGCCCCAGTACATCGCCGACCTGGTGTCGTGGGGGGCCATCGGCGCCCGCACCACCGAGTCGCAGTCACACCGGCAACTGGCCTCCGGCCTGTCTTGCCCGGTCGGTTTCAAGAATGGCACCGACGGCAACCTGCGTATCGCCGTCGATGCCATCAAGGCGGCCACGGCGCGGCACCATTTCGTGTCGATTACCAAGTCAGGCCATGTGGCGGTGTTCAAGACCGCCGGCAACGAGGATTGCCACGTCATATTGCGCGGCGGCAAGCAGCCCAACTACGACGCCGCCAGCGTCGAGGCGGCCTGTCGCGACCTGTCCGGCGCCGGGCTGCGACCGCAGGTGATGATCGATTTCTCTCATGCCAATTCGAGCAAGCAATACCAGCGCCAGATCGAGGTCGGCCACGATGTGGCCACTCAGATTGCCGGCGGCGATACCCGGATCATGGGAGTGATGATCGAAAGCCATATCAACCCCGGCCGCCAGGACCTCAGCGTCGGTAAGTCGCCCACCTACGGCATCTCGATCACCGATGCCTGCCTGGGTTGGGACGATACCGGGCCGCTGCTGCGGGAGTTGGCTCAGGCTGTTCGGACGCGGCGACTGGCCGGCGCCGTCGAAGGACAGTAACCGGACGCCGACTTCTGGGATAGAATAGCTTGTGGCGGGTCTCCCCGCATGGCTAAGCCGTGAATCTGGTCAGGTCCGGAAGGAAGCAGCCATAATGGAAGATGCCAGTGCCGGGGTTCAGGCTCGCCACCCTTATTCCAAAGGAGGATCGGAGTGAGACCTGTTGCGCTTGCCTTGCTGCTCGCTGGTTTGACTGCTGCCATACCCTGTTTTGCCATTGATGGTTATTTTGCCGATACCGGGGGCGCTGACGGCATCCAGTCGGTCAAGCTCGGCATGATTCGGCATTGGAACCGGCAATGGCTGCACCGCGATAATTGGCATCTGACCGGCTATTGGGAGGCCGCCCTGGCCTACCTGAGAAGCGACGGCCCGAACGGCGCCGGCGCAGTGGATGTCGGCTTGACCCCGGTGTTCCGCTTGCGCCCGGATGCCTCGGGTGGCGTTCAGCCCTATCTGGATGCCGCTATCGGCCTGCACCTCGTCTCCAAGAGCCGGCTCGACGACCGCCACAATCTTGGCTGCGCGCTGCAATTTGGCCCCTTGTTCGGCCTGGGCGTCACCTTTGGCGACAAGAGCCAGTACGACCTCGGCTACCGTTTCCAGCACCTATCCAATGCCGGCATCGCCCAGCCCAACGACGGCATCAGCCTGCACGAGGTCCGGCTGACCTATCTGTATTAGGCCCGGGCGCACGGACCGCCTCTGGTAGAATCCGGCCATGAGTTATCAGGTTCTGGCCCGCAAGTGGCGCCCCAAATCATTCGCTGAACTGATCGGTCAGGAGCACGTCGTCCGCGCCCTGTCGAACGCCCTAGAACAGGGCCGGCTGCATCATGCCTACCTGTTCACAGGCACCCGCGGCGTCGGCAAGACCACCCTGGCCCGCATCCTGGCCCGCTGCCTGAATTGCGAGGCCGGCGTCAGCGCTAAGCCCTGCGGCATCTGCCCCGCCTGCCAGCAGATCGAGGCCGGCCGGTTCGTCGACCTGATCGAGATCGATGCCGCCTCCTACACCGGCGTCGACAACATGCGCGAGGTGCTGGAAAACGCCCAGTACGCGCCGACCGCAGGCCGCTATAAGGTCTACATCATCGACGAAGTCCACATGTTGTCGAAGAACGCCTTCAACGCCATGCTCAAGACGCTGGAGGAGCCGCCCGCTCATGTGGTTTTTGTCCTGGCTACCACCGACCCGCAGAAGGTGCCGGTCACGGTGCTGTCGCGCTGCTTGCAGTTCAACCTCAAGCAAATGCCGCCCGGCCAGGTCGCCAACCACCTGCGCACGGTGCTTGACGGCGAAGGCATCGCGTATGAGCCGGGCGCCCTCAACCTACTCGCCCGCGCCGCCGCCGGCAGTATGCGCGACGCCCTTTCGCTGACCGATCAGGCCATTGCTTATGGTAGCGGCGAGGTGCATGAACAGCCGACCCGCGACATGCTGGGCACGGTCGATCAGGCCTATCTGTTGCCTTTGCTCGAAGCCCTGGCCGATGCCGATGGGCCGCGCCTGATGCGCGAGGCCGAGGCTATCGCCGAACGCAGCCTGTCATTCGATGCTGCGCTCCAAGACCTGGCCCTGCTGCTGCAACAGATGGCGTTGGCGCAAACAGTGCCCGATGCGGTGGCCGACGATGTGCCGGAACGCGCCCGGCTGTGCGCGCTGGCCGAGCGCACCGGCCCGGAAACCGTGCAGCTTTATTACCAGATCGCCACCTTGGGCCGGCGCGACCTGGAATTGGCCCCGGATGAATACGCCGGCTTCACCATGACCCTGCTGCGTATGCTGGCCTTCGCGCCGGCAGGGGAGATACGCTTCGCTGCCGCAAAACCCAAAGTAGTAGGGGCTTCAGCCCCGATCGGCAGCGTGCAAATCGCGGCCCAAGCCGCGCCTGCAATCGCTACCGTCGCCGCTTTCGATGGCGACTGGTTCGCCCTCAGCCGCCGACTGACCGGCGGCGTCAAGCAACTGGCCGCGTTGTGCGAGATGGCCGATCACGGCGCCAACTTTCTGAAGCTGCGCCTGCCCGCCGACCAGAAGAGCCTGCTCGACAGCCTGGGTGAAAAGCTCAAGGCGGCGCTGCGCAAGTTACTTAGTCCAGCGGTGCGGATCGAATTTGAACTGGGTGCCACCTCCGGCGCCGCCCCGGCCGAGATCGTCGGTCGCCAGCAGGCCGCGCGCCAAGCCGAGGCCGAGGCGTCAGTCATGAACGACCCGTTCGTGCAAACCATGGTGCGCGATTTCGACGCGACCGTGACCAACATCAAACCCATCGGAGAACCAGCACCATGATTAAAGGCGGAATCGGCAATCTAATGAAACAGGCCCAACTCATGCAGGCTAACCTGCAAAAGGCCCAGGCCCAGATCGCCGAACTGGAAGTGGAGGGCGTCTCGGGCGCCGGTCTGGTCAAGGTCACCATGAACGGCAAGCACGAGGTTCGCCGGGTCAGCATCGACGCCTCGCTGATGAGTGACGACAAGGAGATGCTGGAGGACCTGGTCGCCGCTGCCGTCAACGCTGCCGTGCATCGAGTGGAAACCGTCACCCAGGAAAAGATGGCCTCGGCCACCGCCGGCATGCCGCTGCCGCCGGGGATGAAGCTTCCTTTCTAGCCGGTAGCGTGTAGCCGGTAGCTTGTAGCCAAAGGCGTTCGCGCAGCGAACAACAATCAGCTACCCGCTACCGGCTACAAGCTGCCCTTGCCAATGACCCCCGCCTCCCTCGCCAATCTGATTGAAGCGCTGCGCGTGCTGCCCGGCGTCGGCCCCAAGTCGGCGGCGCGCATGGCCTATCACCTGCTGCAACGCGAGCGTCTCGGCGCGGCGCGGTTGGCGACCAGCCTGGCCGGGGCGCTGGAGCAGCTCAAGCCTTGCGTGCGCTGCAATAACTACAGCGAGACCGAGGTTTGCGCCAGTTGCGCCGATCCGCGCCGCGACCCGCGTTTGCTCTGTGTGGTCGAGATGCCTGCGGACCAGAATCGCATTGAGGAAACCAATGCCTACCGGGGCCATTATTTCGTGCTGATGGGCAGGCTGAGTCCGCTCGACGGCATCGGCCCGCGCGAGATCGGCCTCGATCGACTCGTCAAACGGGCCCAGGATGGGCTGACCGAGGAGGTCATCCTGGCCACCAACTTCACCGTCGAAGGCGAGGCCACCGCCCATTATCTGGGCGAGATGCTCAAGGCCAAGGGCCTTAAGGTGACGCGCATGGCGCGCGGTCTGCCGGCCGGCGGCGAACTGGAACACGTCGATGCGATGACGGTCGCCCAGGCGCTGCTGGACCGCAAAACACTATGACCGACTACCGCACAAACACTCTGCAAAGGAAACCACATGGAACTTGACACACTCACCGCACTGTCGCCGCTTGATGGTCGTTACCGCCGTACCGGCGCCAAGCTTGCGCCTTATTTCAGCGAGTTCGGCCTGATCCGCTACCGGGTCCGGGTCGAGCTCGAATGGCTCAAGGCCCTGGCCGCCGAAAAGGCCATCAAGGAAGTGCCGGTCTTCTCGGCCGCCACCGTCAAGACGCTCGATGCCGTCGCCGCTGGTTTTTCGCTGACCGACGCCGCTGCGGTGAAGGCGCACGAGCGGGTCACCAACCACGACGTCAAGGCGGTCGAGTATTTCCTCAAGGATAAGCTGGCCGGCAACGCCGAGGTCATGCGGGTCAAGGAATTCATCCACTTCGCCTGCACCTCCGAGGACATCAACAACCTGTCCCATGCCCTGATGCTGCGCGATGCCCGCGCCGATGTGCTGCTGCCGACGCTCAAGCAGGTCGAGCGCCGGCTCAACCAACTGGCACTCGATCTGGCCGATTTGCCGATGCTCGCCCACACCCACGGCCAGCCGGCGACACCGACCACCCTCGGCAAGGAGATCGCCAACGTGGTCTGGCGCCTGCGCCGGGCCATGCAGCGCCTGGCCGAGGTCGAGTGCCAGGGCAAGATCAACGGTGCGGTCGGCAATTACAACGCCCACCTGGCCGCCTATCCTAAGCTGGATTGGGAAGGTTTCGCCGAACGCTTCGTGACCGGCCTGGGGCTGACCTTCAACCCCTACACCACCCAGATCGAGCCGCACGATTACATGGCCGAGCTGTACGACGCCTGCGCCCGCCTCAACACGTTGCTCATCGATCTCGACCGCGACCTCTGGACCTACATCTCGCTGGGCTACTTCAAACAAAAACTGAAGGAAGGCGAGGTCGGCTCCTCGACCATGCCGCACAAGGTCAATCCCATCGACTTCGAGAACTCCGAGGGCAACCTGGGTCTGGCCAACGCCCTATTGCGCCACCTGGCGGAAAAGCTGCCGATCTCGCGGATGCAACGTGACCTGACCGACTCCACGGTGCTCAGAAACATGGGCAGCGCGCTCGGCTATGCCCTGCTCGGTTACGACAGCCTGCTGCGCGGTCTCAACAAGCTAGAGGCCAATCCGGCCCGTCTGGCCCAGGACCTGGACGCCAACTGGGAGGTGCTGGCCGAGCCGATCCAGACCGTGATGCGCCGCTATGGCCTGGACAAACCCTACGAACAGTTGAAGAAGCTGACCCGTGGCAAACGCATCACCGCCGCCCGTCTAGCCAAGTTCATCGAGGGTCTGGCCATCCCTGCGGCGGCCAGGAAAGACCTGCTGGCCCTGACCCCGGCCAGCTATACCGGCAAGGCCGCCCAACTGGCCAAGCGCATCGCCAAGGGCCGACCATGAGCCAGTTCGCTCTCGACGTCGACGCCGCCAATTTCCAGCAGGTGGTCATGACTGGCTCCCATGCCGCACCGGTGGTGATCGATTTCTGGGCGCCCTGGTGCGGCCCCTGCAAATCACTCAAGCCCATCCTGGAAAAATTGGCCGAGGAGTATCAGGGCCGGTTCATCCTGGCCCGGATCGACTCCGACCAGAACCAGGCACTGGCCGCGCAATTCGGCGTCAAGGGCATTCCGGCGGTGAAGGCGGTGGTCGACGGTCAGATCGTCGACGAGTTTTCCGGCGCCCTGCCCGAAGGCGCGGTGCGTGAATTCATCGACCGTATCATTCCCTCGCCGGCCGCTGCGCTGCGCGCCCAGGCCGTGGTCTTGCGCCAATCGGGCGACCTGGAAGGCGCCTTGGCAACGATCGGCCAAGCCTCGCAACTCGATCCAGGCAACGAAGCCGTGCGCCTCGATGCCGCCGAAATACTGGCCGAGCACGGCCAACTGGAGGAGGCACGGCAGTTGCTGAATTCCGTTTCGGCGCTTGCTCAGTCGGAAGACCGGGCGGTCCGTCTGGCCGCCCGGCTGGACTTCGCCCAAGCCGGCAAGTCGGCCGATGAGGCCAAGCTGCGCGAGCAGATCGCCGCTAAGTCGGATGATATGGATGCCCGGCTGCAACTGGCCAATCTATTGATCGGTCTGGAACGGTATGCCGAGGGGATGGATATGCTGCTGGAAATGATCGGCCTCGATCGTGCCTGGAACGACGATGCGGCCCGCAAGACACTCTTGTCGGTATTCAACCTGCTGGCCGGCGATCCGTTGGCGGCCCAGTATCGGCGCAAGCTGGCCAGCGTGCTGCATTGATCCTAGCCGCAAAAACGGTGAGGGCCCGTGGATTGCTCCACGGGCCCTCGCTTTTTCAAAGTGACGTTGCCGTCACCCCATGGGTTCAGTTACCCGACGGGCCGTTGTGGCAGTCGTAGCAGTTGAACTGATGGCCGGCCGCGAAGCTCTTGGTCCCGTGCTCGACCGACAGGGTTCTGGCTGCCCTGGTCGCTGACAGCGGGGAGCCCCGGAAGTCGGCGCCGTGGCAGTAGGCGCAGGCGGCCGTGCCGTTCCGGGCGGCAGACTTGTGGTTATCAACCCAGGCCTGTCCGGAGGTGTGCATACCGTGCGGGCCGCCGTTCCACGTGATCGGAACCGTCTTGTGACAGGCCGAGCACTCGCCGATGGTACCGGCATAGCCTTGCACGTCCGTTGACAGGATGTTGTCGTTGACATGGGAGCTGGGGTACTCGGCATGGGTTGAGCCGTGGCAGGCCTCGCACTGCAAGCCGCCGTGACCGGCGCTGAACCGGTACAGGCGGTTGGCATTGGTGGCGAAGCTGGTATCCAGCCACGATTTCGGGTTGCCGCTGGCATCGACCGCACTCAGCTCGCGCCGACCGTCGTGATGGCAGGACTGGCAGTTGGGCTCGTCCAGCCAACCGGCTCGACCGGCCTTGCCGACATTGCTCATGCCGCCGTGGCAGCTCTGGCACTGAATCGCCATCGAACCGTCAGCCGCCAGGGCATTGCCCATCACGCCGCGCAGACATTTGGTTTTGGAACCGGGGTGGCATAGATAGCAGGCATCGCGGTTGCTGCTGCTATCCAAGGCCAGGCCGCTAACCGGGTCGGTGACCGAGGCATGACGGCTATGCAGTGCCGCAGTCAATGACTTG
>PFGT01000031.1 GCA_002782005.1 Hydrogenophilales bacterium CG12_big_fil_rev_8_21_14_0_65_61_21
CAGACTCAGCATGGCGAGGCCGGTCACAAGCACGCCCATGGATTGCTGGTGAACCGATAGGGGGGCGCCCAGGACAGCCGCCCCCAGACCGATCACCGCCGCCAGATGCAGACCACGCAGAACGACGTTGAGCCAGCGCAGCGCGGGGCTGACACGTTGTTGACCGTGCGGGTTCAAGGGTTCCAGCCCGGGCCGGGCAGGAATGTCACCTGGTCGCCAGGTCGCACGCTGGCGCCCGCCGCGATCGGCGCTACGCCGTCGGCCCAGACTGCCGAGGAAATGACGGCGGAATCCTGGGTCGGATAGACATCCAGGCCGCCGTTTTCGTTGCGCCATACCCGTACAAACTCGACGCGGTTGCCCTTGACCGTGTAGTTGAAGTCGGCGCGCAAGATCAGGGGTTCCGGCTCGATCCGGGTTAGCCCCTGGCAACGGCGCAGAAACGGGACCGCCAGGGTAAGCAGGCTCGACCAGACCGCCACCGGGTTACCCGGCAGACCAACGAAGGCCGCCTCACGGTTGCCGACCGTCACGCCACCGAAGGCCAGCGGCTTGCCTGGTTTGGCAGCGATCTTCCAGACGTCGATATGGCCTTCTGCCTTGACGGCGGCGGTGACATGGTCCTCATCGCCCACCGACATGCCGCCGCTGGTGACGATGATATCCGCCTCGGCGACCGCCCGGCGCAGCGCTTCGCGGGTAGCCTGGCGGTCATCCGGAACGATGCCGAGGTCGATGACCTCGATGCCCAAGCCCTGCAAAAAGCCGCGCATGACATAGCGGTTGGAGTTGTATATGTGGCCGGGTGGCAGGGCTTCGCCTGGCATCGTCAGTTCGCTGCCGGTGAAGAAGATGGCGACCTTGAGTCGACGAAACACCCCGACCCGGGCGATACCCACCGAAGCCACGAGTCCCATGGCAGCGGCTGAAAAGTAGCTGCCGGCGACCAGTATGGGCTTGCCGGCGGTGAGCGCGGAACCCTTCAGGCGCACATGCTGACCGACGTGCGGCGGCCGATTGACGATGACGAAATCGCTATCGGCCTGGCAATCTTCCTGCATCGCCACTGCATCGGCCCCATCCGGAATCTGAGCGCCGGTAAAAATGCGCGCCGCGCTGCCCGGCGCCAGCGCCTGGGCCACATCACCGGCGGCGATACGCTGGCTTACAGGTAGTCGGACGCCAGCCACGGCGGCATCGGCAGAGCGCATCGCGTAACCATCCATTGCGGCATTGGCAAAGGGCGGCACGGTCATCGGTGAGATCAGATGCTCAGCCAGGACGCGCCCAAAGGCATCGGCCAAGTCGATCTGCTCGATTTCGGTCACCGGCCGGGCAGCGGCCAGCAACCGGGCTTTAGCTTCAGCAAAAGTGAGTAGCGCCATAAATAGTCGGTAATCAATTAAAACAATAATGCTACAAGCTCCGCCGGCTCGACGTCGATATGTTTCGTATGCACTGTCAGGATCGCTCAATGTCGAATAAACTTCGCTCATGATAACCGCCCCACTCACCGATCGTTTCGGACGCGCCATCGAATACCTGCGCCTGTCCGTCACTGACCGCTGCGACCTGCGCTGCGCCTATTGCATTCCTAATGGGTTCAAGGATTTCGAGGAGCCGGAACACTGGCTGACCTTCGACGAGATCGAGCGCCTGCTCGGGGTGTTCGCGGCTCTGGGCATGAAGCGGCTGCGGCTCACCGGCGGCGAACCCCTGCTGCGCCGTAACGTAAGCGAACTGGTCCAGCGCATCGCCGCCCTGCCCGGCATTGAAGATGTTTCGCTGTCCACTAACGCCACTCAGTTGGCCAGAATGGCGGTAGAGCTGAAGGCCGCCGGGGTGACCAGGCTGAACGTTAGCCTCGATTCGCTCGATGCCGATACCGTTGCCCGGATCAACGGTCGACCGGTGCTGAACGAAATTCTGGCTGGCCTGGAGGCTGCCAGCGCCGCCGGTTTCGCGCCGATCAAGCTAAACATGGTGGTGATGCGCGACAACGCCGACGAGGTCGATGCCATGGTCGATTTCTGTCTCGAACGCGGCTATGTGCTGCGCTTGATTGAGTTGATGCCGATGGGCGACACCGCGCGCAAGATGGGCTATGTCGATCTGCAACCGATCAAACACCAACTGCAAGCGCGTTTTAGCCTGGTCGACGCTATGTTGCCGGGCGGCGGTCCTGCCCGCTACCTGGGTACGACGGACGGCCGTTTCACGGTCGGCTTCATCACCCCGTTGTCGCAGCACTTCTGCGCGACCTGCAACCGTGTTCGACTGACTGTGGATGGCCAGATGAATCTGTGTCTGGGTCAGGAAGAGCGCATGGATTTCCGCACCTTGCTGCGCGGCGGCGCTAGCGACGATGAACTGGCGGCGGCGGTGCGTCGTGCCATCGACCTCAAACCGGAGCGCCACGATTTCCACGAACAACCAAATAAACTAATCCGCTTCATGAACACAACCGGCGGTTGATTTAATTCGGTAACCATTGAGCGCTGTACAACAGCGCTCCGGGTAACTTACACGTCCAGGTTACGCACCCCAAGGGCGTTCGTTTCGATAAAGTTTCGGCGCGGTTCAACCTCTTCGCCCATGAGCATTGTGAAGATGGCATCGGCGGCAATGGCGTCCTCGATCTGCACCCTCAATAAACGGCGCACTTGCGGGTCCATAGTGGTTTCCCAAAGTTGTTCCGGGTTCATTTCGCCCAGGCCCTTGTAGCGCTGGATGCCCATGCTCTTCTTAACCTCTTCCAGCAGCCAGTCCAGCGCTTGTTTGAAGTCGTAGGCGGCGGCCCTGGCTTCGCCGCGACGAATCTCCGCACCCTCCTGTAGCAAGCCTGACAATATCTCCGCCGTCTGTTTAATCTGTTCATAATCGACGCCAACCAGGAAATCTTTGGTCAAGTAGCTGGTAAAGCTGATGCCGTGTCGGATTTTGGTAATTTCCAGCCGCCAACCGCTTTCTACATGCGTGGACTTAACGTTGACCTGGCCTAGTTTCTTCAACTCAGCCAGCAATTTTCCGGCAGCGAAGGCGGTATCCGCCTCGCTATCCAAAGACAAGGGCGGTATATGTAGCAGGCTATACAGGACATCGCGATCCATGCGCCGGGACAGACGCTCGATGATCGCTTCGGAAACCAGATACTGGCGGGCGATCTCTTCGAAGGTCTCGCGCGGCAGTGGCTCCGCGTCCTGCCGAGGCCGCAGTTCCGCCCCGTTCAACGCGACCCTGAGCAGGTGTTGCTTGAATTCGTAATCGTCCTTCAGATAGGTCTCGTTCTTGCCTTGCTTTACCTTGTAAAGCGGCGGCTGGGCAATATAAATATGACCGCGTTCAACCAACTCCGGCATCTGGCGATAAAAGAACGTGAGCAGCAGAGTGCGAATGTGGGAGCCATCCACGTCCGCGTCGGTCATGATGATGATGCGGTGGTATCTGAGATTGGCTGGGTTGTAATCGTCTTTGCCAAGCCCGGAACCTATGCCGGTACCCAGCGCCGTGATCAGGGTGACAACCTCCTGCGAAGACAGCATCTTATCGAAGCGTGCCTTCTCGACGTTAAGTATCTTGCCCTTGAGCGGCAGGATCGCCTGGAATTTACGGTCGCGGCCCTGCTTGGCGGAGCCGCCGGCGGAATCGCCCTCGACCAGGTACAGCTCGCACAAAGCAGGGTCTTTCTCCTGGCAATCGGCCAGTTTGCCTGGCAGGCCTGCGGAATCCAGCACACCTTTACGTCGGGTCATGTCACGCGCCTTGCGGGCCGCCTCACGGGCACGGGCGGCCTCGACTATCTTGGCACAAATCGTCTTGGCATCAGCCGGCTTTTCCTGAAGGTACTCGGCCAGCTTGGAGGCCACTACATCCTCCACCGCAGGCCGAGCCTCGCTGGAAACCAGTTTCATCTTGGTCTGGGAAGAGAATTTGGGGTCCGGCATCTTGACCGATAGGACGCAGGTCAGGCCCTCGCGCATATCGTCGCCGGTAATTTCCACCTTGGCCTTTTTGGCGATCTCATGTTCATCGATGTACTTGTTGATAATCCGGGTCATGGCTGCGCGCAGACCGGTTAGGTGGGTACCGCCGTCCGTCTGGGGAATATTATTGGTAAAACAGAGTGTTTGTTCCTGGTAGCCGTTGTTCCACTGCATGGCGACCTCGACCGAAATGGTAACTCCGGCCTGATTAGAATCACCGATCGAGGAAAAAACATTGGGGTGCAGTACCGTTTTGGCACGATTAATGTATTCGACAAAACCTTTTACCCCACCAGAAAAGGCAAAGTTTTCATGTCTGCCATCGCGTTCGTCGATCAGTTCAATCTTGACGCCGTTATTCAGGAAAGACAGCTCACGGATGCGCTTGGCCAGTATTTCATAGTGGTAATCCACGGTACCGAAAATTTCTTCATCGGCGCGAAACCGTACCTCGGTCCCACTATGCTGTGCGGCGCCGATTACCTGCATGGGCGACACTTCAACGCCTTTCTGCATCTCAATCTGTCGGTTCTGAACGGCGCCGCGATGAAATTCCATGAAGTAGGTTTTGCCTTCCCGATGTATCGTCAGTTTGAGCCACTTGGAAAGTGCATTGACGCAAGAAACGCCGACCCCGTGCAGGCCACCGGAAACCTTGTAACTGTTTTGATTGAACTTACCGCCAGCATGAAGCACACACATGACGATCTCGACCGCTGAACGCTTTGGTTCATGCTTATCATCAAATTTTATGCCAACCGGAATACCCCGACCGTTATCGGTCACGGATATGGAATTATCCGAGTGGATAATAACCTTGATGTCGTCGCAATAGCCGGCCAAGGCTTCGTCAATTGCGTTATCGATCACCTCGAATACCATATGGTGTAGGCCGGTCCCATCCTGTGTATCGCCGATGTACATGCCCGGCCGTTTCCGTACCGCTTCCAGACCTTCCAGTTGCTGGATGCTTGATTCGTCGTAGTTTTCGGGCATGGTTGAATACTCAAATAGGTTTCACGTGAAACAATCGGCCGCCTGGTTAAAGTAAGCAGGCGCCGCTACCGATCGCGCTGGTCGTTCGAAAAAATTCTGGGTGCTTATATGCGCATCGGCATAACGACATAATTGAAGTTTTCATCCCCTGGAATGGTGATCAACATGCTGCTGTTGGCATCACCAAACCCGCATTTAACCACTTCACTATCCAGGTTGTTGAGTACATCCTGAACATACTGAACGTTGAAGCCAATATCCAGCGGATCGAAGGTATAGTCGATATCCATCTCTTCCTGAGCCTCTTCCTGCTCGTTGTTGCTACAGGCTATGCGCAGACTACCGGAAGTCAGGGCGAATCTAACTCCTCGATATTTGTCATTGGTCAGGATCGAGGCGCGTGCCAGTGCTTGATGCAGACGAAGACGATTGATTATAAAGAACTTCTCATAACCGACGGGTACCACTCGCTGGTAATCCGGAAATTTCCCGTCGACCACTTTGCTGCGTAGTTCAAACTCTGGGTGCAGGAACACCACTTGATTGGTTCCCGCTTGAATTGTGACTACCTCATCGCCTTCGCCCAGTAATTTGATTAATTCCATAACCGTCTTGCGCGGGAGAATCATCTCTATCGCATTGGCTGTTTCGCCTACCAGGTCGATCGCGTCTAGCGCCAAACGGTGACCATCCGTGGCTGCTACAACCAGCTTGTCTGCCTGTAGCTGGAATAGCATACCGTTCAGGTAATAACGTATGTCCTGCACTGCCATGGCGTATTGAGCCCTGGCCAGCAAATTGCGTAGTTTTCCCGCACCAATCTTGAAACGGGTTCCTTCATCCTCGCTGGTCTGTAGTTTTGGGAAATCTCTGGCGGGTAGTGTCTGTAGATTAAAACGGCTTTTTCCAGCCTGTATTCGCATCAGGTCGTTGTTGATGTCCAAGGATAGTGAAGTCTCGTCCGGCAGGGAGCGGGTGATGTCCAGCAGCTTACGAGCTGACACGGTGAATGAAACATCCTGTTCCGCCTTATCTTCCATCCAGGTCGTGATCTGTAATTCCAGGTCGGTGGCGATCAATGCCGTCTTGCCATTGCTACTCTCGACCAGAATATTGGAGAGGATGGGGAGCGTGTGCTTGCGCTCCACAACGCCAACGATGGCTTGAAGGGGCTTGAGTAGATGTTCCTTTTGGCAATTTAGAACAAGCATGTTATCTCTCTTTGTTCGTAGTAACAGGCGCTGGGCATGTATCTGTATAACTTGCTAAGTTTAATTAAAAACAACCGACTACGGTAGACGGAAGTCGGTGGATAAATACCCTGTCAACTGGGTACGGAATGTGGAAAAAAAACATACGGCTAGTAGAAGTAGAAGTTATACACAAAATAGCAACCGGTTATCCACAGACTTATCCTGTTAGCACTTGGATCAGCAAACTGTAATCTTTTTTGAGTACGGAGTCGGTACTTTTTAGTTCTTCAATCTTCCTGCAAGCATACATGACCGTGGTGTGGTCTCTACCACCAAAGGATTGGCCAATTTCCGGTAGGGAAAGATCAGTCAGTTCCTTGGCTAGGTGCATGGCGAGCTGGCGCGGTCGGGCAAGGATGCGGGTACGTTTTTTAGAGAACATGTCCGAGACCTTAATTTTGTAGTAGTCAGCCACTGTTTTTTGGATGTTTTCGATCGATACCTGGCGGTTCTGTACGGCTAGCAGGTCTTTTAGTGCTTCCTTGGCTAATTCGACCGAAATAGGTTGTTTGTGGAAACGGGCGTAGGCCATGACGCGCTTGAGCGCCCCTTCCAGTTCACGGACATTGGAACGCACCTGTTTGGCGATGAAGAAGGCGGTAGCTTCGCCTAGCGTCTCGCCTTCTTGCAGCGCCTTGTCGAGCAGAATAGCGACTCGCATTTCTAGTTCAGGAGGTTCCAACATCACGGTCAAGCCCCAACTGAAGCGGGATTTCAACCTTTCCTCGATGCCTTCCATGTCCTTTGGGAAGGTATCACTGGTGATAATAACCTGCTTATGTGATTCGATCAGGCTGTTGAAGGTGTAGAAAAACTCTTCCTGGGTGCGACCTTTTCCGGAGAAAAATTGGATATCGTCGATAAGCAGGATATCCAGGTTGTCGTATTTGCGTTTAAATTCATCGAAAGACTTGTGTCGGAATGCCCTGACCATATCCGATACGTAACGTTCGGCATGGATGTAACGAACGCAAGCCTTTGGGTTGTGCTCCAGTACGGTATTGCCGATGGCCTGGATAAGGTGGGTCTTGCCAAGCCCGGTACCGCCATAAACGAACATCGGGTTGTAACTGGCGCCGGGGTTCTCGGCGACCTGTAAGGCCGCAGCACGGGCGAGGTCATTCGCCTTGCCGGGTACAAAGCTGGCAAAGGTGAAATGGGGGTTCAGCCTGGATTCATTTAGAACCGGTTTAGCTTCGGTAGCTTGTTTTACCGGCGCTGAACGGGCTAGAGGCGATGCCGGCGTTTCACCCGTACTCGCTTCGGTCGGTGTCTTGTTATTTACGGCCACCGTAAGGGTGACGGGTTTGTCGAAAAACGCCAGGGCAAGTTCTTCGATGTCGGTAAGGAAACGATCCCGCACCCATTGGGCGACAAACCGATTGGGCGCTGTGATCGTTATCTGGCCCGATTCAGCGCTGATGCTTAGTGGCTTGATCCAGGTGTTCACTTGCTGGGCATTGAGTTTCGCTTGAAAATGGCCCAGGCAATGTGTCCAGAAATCGTGCATAAGGGAGTCGGGTTAAGAAAGGGGCAACGGAGAGCGGCCATTGTAGCATCGCCAGATGGTGGACGAACGGTAAAAAGTTTGACAACCAATGGGTTCAAAAGGTCTAATGCAAGGCTTTTCCGTATTGTAGCCATTAGGATTCGCCATGAAACGCACTTACCAGCCCTCCGTCGTTCATCGCAAGCGCACCCATGGTTTTCGCGCCCGCATGAAAACCAAAGGCGGCCGCGCCGTGATCAATGCCCGCCGCGCCAAAGGCCGCAAGCGTCTCGCCGTTTAATCGCGGGATAGATCGGGATAGCCTTGATGAGGCAAATCCTGGCAATGCCTTCGGTTGGGATAGCAAACTCAGAAAAACGGATGAGTTTTCATCCGTTTTTCGTTTTAAGCATGTTCACCGCGGAACCTACCTAGATATATTTTATCGCCAGAATGGTCTAGGTTTCTCACGTTTGGGTTTGGTGATAGCTAAGCGGTTGCTTTCCCGGGCCGTGGATCGCAACCGTGCTAAAAGGGTGTTGCGTGAGTCCTTTCGGCTCACTCAACACGGACTCAACGGCATCGATGTGGTTGTTCGGTTGAAAACTGTTGGCACAGGCGCCGACTATCGGGCGGAATGGAATTTGTTTAAGGCGGCGGCTTCATCCGGCGAGAATACATCCTCTGTTTAATGAACGGGTAGAACATGGATTTTCAGCGTCTTATTGCCTTTGTCGTATTTTCCTTCTCCCTATTGATGCTGTGGAACGCTTGGGAGGATTACAACCGTCCCAAGCCAGCGCAAACTGTCCAGCGGCAATTGCAAGATGCGGCCTTGCCGGTACCGAGCCAGCAATTGCAGCCATCAGCTAAGCCTAGCCAGACATCAAGTTCGACAACCGCCATGGGCGCCAGGGTGATCGTCAAGACCGATTTGGTATCTGCGGTCATTGATGCCAATGGCGGCGACTTGCGCGACATTACCCTGAACGCGTATCACCAGGATGCGGACAAGACCAAGCTGCTCAAGTTGTTCGAGGAAAGCGTCAGCCACCGCTATTTCGCCCAGTCCGGATTTGTCGGCAATGATTTGGCCAACCATAAGACCGTCTATGAGCTTCAGCCCGGCGAGTATCGGCTAAAGCCAGGAGAGAACGACCTCAAGGTCGCCATGAAGGCGGTTTTGGCGGGTGTCGAAGTGGTCAAAACTTATACCTTTCACCGTGGCGACTATGCAATCGATGTAGACTATGCGGTGCATAACTTGGGCACGACGGCTGTCGAAGGGTATCCCTACTTCCAGTTTCAGCATGATGGCAAGAAGCCTGACGGCGAATCCGCTTATGTCCGGGGTTTTACCGGCCCGGCCATGTATACCGAATCCGGCAAGTTCCAGAAGATCGATTTTTCAGATATACAAAAAGGCAAACAAGACCACGTTAAATCGGCCGCCGATGGCTGGATCGGCATGGTTCAACACCATTTCGTCGCGGCCTGGGTAACGCCCGATCCGGCGAATAACGCCAAACGCGAGTTTTATACCCGCGCCCTGGGCAGCGACGAGTACAGCGCCGGTATGCTCTTGCCGGCCGTCAAGATAGCTCCAGGCGAAACGAAGCATGTAGAGATGCGACTCTATGCCGGTCCTCAGGATCAGGCAAAGCTTAAGGCGCTGGCGCATGGGCTTGAGCACGTAGTCGATTACGGCTGGCTTACAGTATTGGCGTATCCGTTATTCCTGTTGTTGAGTTGGCTGAATTCGCTGGTGCATAACTGGGGAACGGCCATCATTTTGTTGACGGTGATCGTCAAGCTGGCCTTTTACCCGCTGTCCGCTGCCAGCTACAAGTCCATGGCCCAGATGCGTAAGCTGACGCCGCGTTTGCAGCATATCAAGGAGCGTTTCGGTGACGACCGGCAGAAGCTGCATGAGCAGATGATGAAGGTCTATCAGGAAGAGAAAATAAATCCCCTGGGCGGTTGTTTACCAATTGTGGTTCAGATACCGGTTTTTATCGCCCTTTATTGGGCCCTGATGTCAGCCGTCGAACTGCGCCAGGCGCCGTTTGCGTTATGGATACACGACCTATCCGAGCCGGATCCATTTTATATCCTGCCCTTGGTCATGGCGGCCACCATGTTCATTCAGCAGCGACTGTCGCCCAAGCCGCCCGATCCGGTGCAAGCCAAGGTGATGATGTTCATGCCGATCGCATTTTCGGTCATGTTTTTCTTCTTTCCCGCGGGGTTGGTGCTGTACTGGTTGGTTAACAATGTCCTGTCGATCCTGCAACAATGGCGCATCAACCATGTGATTGAGCGCGCCGGACATGGTAAGCCCGCCAGCAACTGACGCAATCGCCGCCATTGCCACAGCCCCTGGCAGGGGCGGCATCGGCGTGGTTAGGGTCTCTGGACCTGATCTATCCAACATAGTCGAGGGATTGATCGGCGCCTCGCTCATACCCCGCCAGGCCCGTTTCGCTAAGTTCAAGGACGGTAACGATGAGGTTCTGGACGAGGGCATCGCCCTGTTCTTTCCGGCGCCCCACTCCTTTACCGGCGAGACCGTGCTTGAATTACAAGGTCACGGCGGCCCACAGGTACTGCAATTAATCCTGGAGCGTTGTCTTGAGCTTGGCGCCCGCCTCGCCGAGGCGGGCGAATTCAGCCGGCGTGCCTTTCTGAACAACAAGATCGATCTGGCGCAAGCCGAGAGCATAGCCGACCTGATCGATGCCCAGAGCAAAGAGGCCGCCCGCTCAGCGGTGCGTTCCATGACCGGCGAATTCAGCCGGCGGGTACATGAACTGGTCGCTGCGCTTATCAGGCTACGGATGCTGGTCGAAGCGACGCTGGATTTTCCCGAAGAGGCTATCGACTTTCTGGAAAAGGCCAACCTGCCAGGTCAACTCCGCGATATCGAGGCCAAACTGGCGCTGGTTCGGGCACAGGCGCGTCAGGGCGCGCTGCTGCGCGAAGGCCTCAATGTGGTCCTGATCGGTCAACCCAATGTTGGCAAATCGAGCTTGCTCAATCGACTGGCAGGTTTTGAGGCGGCCATCGTTACCGAGATAGCCGGCACTACACGGGATGCAGTGTGCGAGGCCGTTCAGATCGACGGCGTTCCACTACATATCACCGATACGGCGGGTCTTCGAGAAACGGACGATGTGATTGAGAAGCTCGGCATAGAGCGTACCTGGAAGGCAGTTGAACAGGCCGATGTCGCATTATTGCTGGTCGATGCCGGCCATGGCGTTGGCGAACAAGAAGCCGCGATATTGGCCAGATTGCCTGATATTGCGTTGCTGACCGTGCATAACAAGATCGACTTGACCGACGAGCCAGCACGTCTCGCGGCGGATGGCAAGGAAGTCTGGCTTTCTGCTAAGAATGGTTTGGGCGTGGATGTGCTGAAACAGCGCTTGTTGGCGCTTGCCGGTTGGCAAACCACCGGCGAAGGCACCTTCATGGCCCGCCGTCGACATCTGGAAGCGTTAAGTGGCGCGGCCGGTCACCTAGCCCACGCGAGCGATGAACTCGAACGGCTGGAAATCCTCGCTGAGGAACTACGGCTGGCACAATCCGAACTCTCCACTATTACCGGTGAATTTACCGCTGACGACCTGCTGGGTGAGATATTCAGCCGCTTCTGCATCGGAAAATAAATAGCATTCCTGAGCGTTCCGAGAGAGTCCGCGACACCAACCTAAGCCAGCGTAACTGCGGGCTTTTTGTTCCGATGATGGCTTGCATGTTCCGCACAAATCCGCATAGAATTGTGCCCAAAATTGTGTCCAAAGTGATTTTGAGTGTGCCCAAAATGAAGCGGGCAGAAAACAGAATCAGCACGAAAGCAGCTTCTTTCACTTCGATGGAATCTTTTTTCGGTGGGCAAAGCAGGCGGGCGTGAAAGGCGGGAAGCTGCACCATATAAGGCTTTCCGGCGATTGTGCCCAAGGCTTTTTTCTGTGCCCAAAATCAGGCGACGGTTTGGGCACAAATGGTGGTGAAGGGGGCGAATCATGGCGCTATCAGATACCAAGCTGCGGAACCTGAAACCCAGCGAAAAGACCTACCGGGAAGCTGATCAGGGCGGGCTGTTCGTGGACGTATCCCCCAAGGGGAAAAAAGCATGGGGACTTCGCTACTGGCGCAACGGCAAGCAAGAACGCATCGGGCTAGGCGACTACCCGACCTATTCACTGGCCGAAGCCCGGACATGGCGGGACGATTGCAAGGCGCTGGCCGGGCGTGGCCTATCCCCGATGGCATTGAAGCGTGGCGACCCGATCCCCGGCGATGCCGCCCCCGCTGTCAAGGAACTTGCGCAAGCCTTCATCCGCAACTGGTGCATGAAGGCTGTCGAGATGGTGAAGGCGAAAGAGGGCGAAACCAAAGCCGCCAACACAGTGGAAGCCTTCGCACGGCGCTGGTATGCCGAAATCGTGGAGCCTGCCAACAGTAGCCCCCGGAATATCAAGCGGGTATTGGATAAGGACGTGATCCCGGCAATCGGCGCGAAGCAAGTTGCCGACGTGACCGTGGCCGACATTCTGGCGATTACCGACAAGATCAAGAATCGCGGGGCCGATCAAATGGCACTGCAAACCCGTAATGTGCTGAAACGACTGTTTGCCTATGCCATTGCGCGGGAGAAAACCCAATTCAATCCGGCGGCGGCAATCGAGGCGAAATTCATCGCCAGTGCCAGAAGTCGGGACGTGGCGCTATCGTCTGAGGAAGTCGGGAAGCTGTTGCGGGCAATCTACCAATCTAGCATGAAGCGGGCGCACAAGCTGGCGCTGCACCTGCTGATTTTGTGCATGGTGCGGAAATCGGAACTGATCGAAGCCAAGTGGGAAGAGCTTGACCTTGAGAAAGCGGAATGGGCGATCCCTGGCGAGCGCATGAAGAAAGACAAGCCGCACCTTGTTTCACTGTCCCGGCAAGCGGTGGCGATGTTCGAGGAATTGAAGGGGCTGGCGAGCGGTTCCGAATGGGTATTCCCGAGCCGTGGCGACCTGAAACAACCCATTGCGAAAAGCACTTTGAATGTCGCGGTGCGGGCGTTGGCAATCGACGTGCGGGACTTCGTAATTCATGACTTCCGGCGCACGTCTAGCACTCACTTACACGAGGCCGGATTTAATTCGGACTGGATCGAAAAATGCCTAGCCCATGAAACCAAGGGCATTCGCGGCGTTTACAACCGGGCGCAATATGCTGACCAACGGCGGGAAATGCTGCAATGGTGGGCTGACTTTGTGGATAGTCAGATTGACGAAGGGCGCAAGGTGATTATCGGGCGCTTTGGCAAAGCGTATCAGGCGGAGCGATTGGATGAATAACTACAATGAAGCCCTGCAATTTGCAAAGACGTTTTGGATCGGGCGGGTTCAAGGCAAGCCTGAAAACAATATCTGTTTTAAGGATGTGATGGACAACCCCCTGTCTGAAACCGGTATGGAGCGCTTATACGACGCTTTAGAGCAAGCTGCGCGTGATCCTGATACAAATGATTTTGACGTGTTGGTGACGCTTACGGTTAGCTACATGCGGGAAAATTATCAAATGATGCCTGTTTGGCTGGCTTCATTCGCTGCGGATGTGCTGGGAGGAAAGCGCAAGCGTCCCACCAAGCGCGGCGCTGATAAATACAAAAACTGGGGCCGTGATTATTCACTGTGGCGGGCAGTAAATGATTGTGCAACATCTTTTCTGTAAAAGTTTGCAGGCGATTCCATTGGGATGATGAGATCAGTCTTTCAA
>PFGT01000013.1 GCA_002782005.1 Hydrogenophilales bacterium CG12_big_fil_rev_8_21_14_0_65_61_21
GTGTTGATTAACGGTTCGCCGGAGGCATCGGTTTCGCCGCTGGACCGCAGCTTGGCCTTCGGCGACGGCGTCTTCCGTACCCTCAGAATGGTGGCCGGGCAACCCGTGTGGTGGCCGGATCATCTGGCCAAACTGGAAAACGATTGCCGCCGCCTGGGACTGGCCGCACCGGGTCGTGCGGACTGGGAACAAGACCTTGCTTGGTTAGGTGTGCGCCGGCCCGATGCGGTTCTGAAACTGATGGTCACGCGCGGCCCCGGTCCACGCGGTTATCGCCTTCCCGATATGCCGTTTCCAACCCGTATCGCCATCGCTACTAGGCTGCCCGATTTTCCCGATCCGGTCGCTGAGACCGGCGCGCGGCTGCGGGTTTGCGACCTGAGGCTGGGCCATCAGCCTCGTCTGGCCGGGATCAAACACCTCAACCGGCTGGAAAACGTGCTGGCTCGGATGGAGTGGGACGATCCCGCTATCGACGAGGGTTTGCTGCTGGATACGGAAGGCTCGGTGATCTCCGGGGTGATGAGTAATCTGTTCGTCCGTCATGGCGGTGTTTGGCAGACCCCGGCCATCGACCAATGCGGTGTCGCCGGAGTCACTCGCGGCCGGCTGCTGCGGCGACTGGATGCTAAAGAGGCTAAGATCGGCCTTGATGCCGTGCTGACGGCCGATACCGTGATGCTCAGCAATAGTCTGATTCGGCTTCGCTGGGTGCGCTCGTTGGGCGAGCGGCGTTGGCCCAGACCGCCGGATTTCGCTGCCATTCTGGAGAAACTGTGCTCAGAAGATTGAGTTTCCTATTGTTACTGGCGCTGGTCTTGGGCGTGGTCTGGCTGGGCTGGTATGGCAGTCGGCCGGTGACACCGGCACAGCTTCCTGTGGACTTTTCCATACTCTCGGGAAATTCGCTGAAGGCCGTGGCCCATAATCTGGAGGCCAAGGGCCTGATCGAACAGCCGCTGGCCTTCGTGGTCCTGGGGCGAATCCTCGGCCAGGCCAGCAAGATCAAGGCCGGCAGCTACCTGCTGGACAAGCCGCTAAGCCCCTATCGCTTGCTCGACAAGATCACCTCGGGCGAGACTAAACTGAGCAAACTGACCGTGGTGGAGGGCTGGACCTTCCGCCAGATGCGCGCCGAGCTGGATCGCCGCGCCGATGTCCACCATGACACCCAAGGCATGACCGACGCGGCCATACTCAAGGCCATCGCGCCCGGCGAAGCGCATCCAGAAGGCCTGTTCTTTCCCGATACCTACTATTTCGATGGCGGCGATAGCGATCTCAAGATTTATCGCCGCGCCTATGACCTGATGCAGAAACGCTTGGCGGCCGCGTGGCAGGGCAAGCGTGCCGGGCTACCCTATGAAAAGCCCTATCAGGCGCTGATTATGGCCTCCATCGTGGAAAGGGAAACCGGCGCGCCGGACGAACGGCCGCTGATCGCCGCCGTGTTCTTGAATCGGCTGCGTATCGACATGCCGTTGCAGACCGACCCGACGGTTATTTATGGTCTGGGCGAGCGTTACGACGGCAACATTCATAAATCGGACCTGGAAAACGATACGCCCTACAACACCTATACTCGTCATGGCCTGCCGCCGACGCCAATCGCGTTGCCGAGCGAGGAGGCCATCGCGGCGGTATTGCATCCGGCGGCCAGCAAGGCGCTGTACTTCGTCGCCAAGGGCGGCGGTCGGCACCAGTTCTCCAATACCCTGGACGAGCATAATCGTGCGGTCTATCGCTATCAGATAAAGGGCGGGGCATGAAGGGGCTGTTCATCACCCTGGAAGGGATCGACGGCGCCGGCAAGAGCAGCCATGTAGAATGGCTGGCCGAGTATTTCCGCAACCAGGGACGCTGCGTAGTCTTGACCCGCGAGCCCGGCGGCACGCCGGTCGGCGAGCAACTCCGGGAGATCGTGCTGCACGCGCCCATGGCCACCGAAACCGAGGCCCTAATCATGTTCGCCGCCCGGCGCGAGCACCTGGATGTGGTCATCCGGCCCGGCCTGGCGCGGGGCGATGTGGTCATCTCGGACCGCTTCACCGACGCCAGCTTTGCCTATCAGTGCGGTGGACGCGGGCTGTCTGAGGATAGGCTGGCGATCCTGGAGGCATGGGTCCATGGCGACCTGCAACCCGATCTGACCTTGTTGTTCGATGTGCCTAACGATGTGGCCCAGGCCCGCTTGAGTGCGGCGCGGGCGCCGGATCGCTTCGAACAGGAGAAACGGGATTTCCATGCCCGGGTCCGGGCGGCCTATCTGCGCCGGGCCGAGCGCTACCCGCATCGCATCCGGGTCATCGACGGCAGTCGGACACTCGATGCGGTTCGCGCCCAGTTGGCGACCATCCTGGAGACGTTGTGAACCTGCACCCCTGGAATCTGCCGATCTGGCAAGAGCTGACGCGGGATCGCGCCAAGCTGCCCCATGCCCTGTTGCTGCAAGGACCCAAGGGCGTCGGCAAGCGGGATTTCGCCTCGGCCCTGGCGCAATGGTTGCTATGCGAGGTGCCCGACGAGACCGGCGCCTGCGGTCGGTGCAAGTCCTGCGGCTGGTTTGAGCAGGGCGCCCATCCCGATTTTAGACGCTTGCAGCCAGCGTCCGATTCCAGGACGGATGATGATGGCGGCAAGAAGACCAGCAAGCTGATCGGTATCGGCGAGATCAGGGAGCTAGGTGACTTCATGGGGCTGGTTTCGCATCAGGGCGGCTGGCGGGTGGTGGTGATTCAGCCGGCCGAATCGTTGAATAAGGCGGCCGGAAACGCCCTGCTCAAGACCCTGGAGGAGCCGCCTGCCGGGGTGTTGTTGATCCTGGTCGCCGATCAGCCGCGCCGGCTGCTGGCCACGGTGCGTTCTCGGTGCCGGAAACTGGCGTTCGCCTTGCCTGGCCGCGATCAGGCGCGGATATGGCTGCTGGAGCAAGGCTTATCGCAAGCCGTAGCCGCGCTGGATGAGGTTGGCGGCGCGCCATTGCTGGCTGTTGACTGTTCCGAGCCGGAGCGACTGGCACGACGCCAGCGTTTTCTGACTACCTTGGTCGATACGAACGCCGTTTCATTATCGAAATTGGCCCAGGAATTTCAGCAACGTCTGGATGAAAGCTGGGGCTGGCTGTCGCGCTGGTTATTTGATCTATTGGCCATACAGGCCGCTGATGCTCCCCGCTATTTCCCCGAGCATACGGCGGTTCTGGAAAGGCTGGCTAGGCGGGCGCGGCCGGTTGCGTTGTGGCGCTTGCAGCAAGAATTACTGGCAGCGGGGCGCTGGCTAAAGCACCCGTTAAACGGCCAGTTGTTGCTAGAATCATGGCTGATAAGCTACCTTGAAGCGATGGAGATCGGGCATGGACGATAATGCGCTTGGCCAAATGGGCGGTCGCGCCGGGATGTTGTCGCTTGGTATTAAGGAAAAGACCGCGCTCTATGCGGCTTACATGCCATTTTTAAGACATGGCGGCCTGTTCATACCCACTGCCCGGCTGCATCAGATGGGCGATCAGGTTTACATGCTGCTTTCCTTGATGGATGACCCGACCAGGCGGCCCCTCTCTGGTCGGGTGGTCTGGATTACGCCCGCCGGCGCCCAGGGCAACCGGCAGCAGGGCATAGGCGTTCAGTTCGATGACAACGAGGCATCGACCATCGTCCGCACCAAGATCGAGAGCATTCTGGGTAACGCCATCAAGGCGACCCGCCCGACCCACACGATGTGATTTCCGGTGAGGAGTGAGGTGCGAGGATAAAAGCTCGCCCTCGACTCCTTTTCCCCCAACTACTCACCGAACCATGTTCATCGACTCCCACTGCCACATTAACTTTCCCGACTTCGACGAGGGGGTCGAACCGTTGTTGGCCCATATGCGGGCGGCCGAGGTCAGCCATGCGCTCTGTGTCTCAGTCAATCTGGAAAACCTGCCCAGCATCCTGACCCTGGCCGAGGCCCATGCCAATATTTACGCCTCGGTGGGGGTGCATCCCGACCATCAAAAAGCGGCCGAACCGGATGTGGCGACATTGGTGAAACTGGCTAGTCATCCCAAGGTCGTGGCGATCGGCGAGACCGGTCTGGATTATTTCCGCTTGGAGCGGGAAACGGTGGACTGGCAGCGCGAGCGCTTCCGGGTGCACATCCGGGCGGCGCGCGAGGCGGGCAAACCGCTCATCGTCCACACCCGGAATGCCGCCGAGGATACCCTGGCGATCATGCGCGAAGAGGGCGCCTCGGAGGCGGGTGGTGTCATGCACTGTTTCACTGAAAACTGGGTCATTGCCCAGGCCGCGCTGGAGATGGGGTTTTACCTCTCGTTTTCCGGTATCGTCACCTTCAAGAGCGCGGCCGATATTCAAGAGGTCGCGCGCAGGGTGCCGCTGGACCGGATGCTGATCGAGACCGATTCACCCTATCTGGCGCCGGTGCCCTATCGAGGCAAACGCAACGAGCCGGCCTATGTTCGTCAAGTTGGGGAATTTGTCGCCGGATTGCGCGGCTTGCGCCCGGAAGAATTAGGCGAAGCGACCAGCCGGAATTTCTTCCGGCTGTTCAATGATGATAATGCGCACTAAAGGTCAGACTAGGGCGGCTTCTTCCTCGAACACCAGCCTGACTTTTTCGTCAGCGTCGATATCGACCGTGACCTCGCCGCCCGCCGCCAGTCGACCGAACAGCAGTTCATCAGCTAGCGCCTTGCGGATCGTGTTCTGAATCAACCGAGCCATCGGTCGGGCACCCATTAGCGGGTCGAAGCCGTTCTTCGCCAGGTAGGCCTTCAGGGTATCGGTGAAATCGGCCTCTACTTTCTTGGCATGCAACTGTTCTTCCAGTTGCATCAGGAACTTGTCGACCACCTTGAGGATGACCTCCTGGTCGAGTGAGGCGAATGAAATGGTGGCATCCAGACGATTGCGGAATTCCGGCGTGAACAGGCGCTTGATGTCGGTCAGCTCATCGCCTTTCTTGTTCGCCAGGGTGAAGCCGATGCCGGTCTTGTTCAGCATCTCGGCGCCGGCGTTGGTCGTCATGACAATCACCACGTTGCGGAAGTCCGCCTTGCGGCCGTTGTTGTCGGTCAGCGTGCCGTGGTCCATGACCTGGAGCAGTACGTTGTAGATGTCCGGATGGGCCTTCTCGATCTCGTCCAGCAGTAGCACCGCGTAGGGGGTCTTGGTGATGGCTTCGGTCAGCAGGCCGCCCTGTTCGAAACCAACGTAGCCCGGCGGTGCGCCGATCAAGCGGGAGACGGCATGGCGCTCCATGTACTCGGACATATCGAAACGGATCAGTTCCACACCCAGGGTGTAGGCCAGTTGCCGAGCGACTTCGGTCTTGCCGACCCCAGTCGGGCCAGTGAACAGGAATGAGCCGATGGGTTTTTGCGGATCGCCCAGCCCTGAGCGAGACATTTTGATGGCGTCGGCCAGGGCCTCGATGGCCTTGTCCTGGCCGTAGACCACGGCCTTCAGATCGCGATCCAGGGTCCTGAGCGAATTGCGCTCGTCGACCGCAACGGTCCTGGCTGGGATACGGGCGATCTTGGCGATAATGTCCTCGATCTCCTTGTTGGTGATGACCTTTTTTTGCCGCGTTTTGGGCAGGATGCGTTGGGCTGCGCCGGCCTCGTCGATGACGTCGATCGCCTTGTCTGGCAGGTGTCGGTCGTTTATGTAGCGGGCCGAAAGCTCGGCCGCAGTGGCCAGTGCGGCATTGGTGTATTTGACCCCGTGATGCAATTCGAATCGGGACTTCAGACCGCGCAGTATGGCAACCGTTTCAGCGATGCTGGGCTCGGCTACGTCGATCTTCTGAAAGCGCCTGGATAGCGCATGGTCCTTTTCGAAAACACCGCGATACTCGTTATAAGTGGTGGCGCCGATGCAGCGCAACTGTCCGGACGAGAGGGTCGGTTTGAGCAGATTCGAGGCATCCAGCGTGCCGCCGGAAGCCGCGCCAGCGCCGATCAGAGTATGAATTTCGTCGATGAACAAAATGGCCTTCGGATTGGCCGCGAGTTGCTTGAGAACGGCCTTGAGGCGTTGCTCGAAGTCACCCCGATATTTTGTCCCGGCCAGCAATGCGCCCATGTCCAGGGCGTACACCGTGGCACCGGCCAGCACCTCGGGGATGTTGTTTTCCACTACCCGGCGGGCCAGCCCCTCGGCGATGGCGGTCTTGCCGACGCCCGCCTCGCCGACCAGTAGCGGGTTGTTCTTGCGCCGCCGGCACAGGGTCTGGATTACCCGCTCAAGCTCCCGCTCGCGGCCGATCAAGGGGTCGATGCGGCCGGCCAGTGCTTGGGCGTTGAGGTTGATGGTGTAGGTGTCGAGCGGCGAGGCATTGGCTGCCGCCTCATCGTCCTTCTCCTGATGCGCGCCATCGGCGGGGTTGCCGGGAGCGTTTTCCTGTTGGGCCTTGGCGATGCCGTGGGCGATGTAATTGATCACGTCCAGGCGGGTTAATCCTTGCTGAGTGAGAAAATGCAAGGCATGGGAATCCTTTTCGCCGAACAGGGCGACCATGACGTTGGCGCCGTTGACCTCCTTCTTGCCGGAGGATTGGACATGCAATATCGCTCGTTGGATGACTCGCTGGAAGCCCAAAGTGGGCTGGGTATCCACCTCATCTGCGCCGGAGACAAGAGGCGTGTGCTGGTCGACAAACTCGCTGAGCTGCTGGCGCAGGACATCGACATCTGCGGCGCAGGCCCGAAGGACTTCAGCCGCCGACGGATTGTCCAGCATCGCCAGCAATAGGTGCTCGACCGTGATGAACTCATGACGCTTCTGCCGGGCGGCCATAAAGGCCATATGCAGCGTGACTTCCAATTCCTGGGCGATCATCAATTCTCCTCCATCACGCATTGCAGGGGATGCTGGTGTTCACGGGCGAATTCCATCACCCGATTTACCTTCGTTTCGGCAATATCGTGCGGATAAATGCCTGCTACTCCGGCACCTTCATTATGGACCTTCAGCATTATGGCGATGGCCTTTTCCCGGCTCATGGCAAAAAAGCGTTCCAGTATGGCGACCACGAACTCCATAGGCGTGAAATCGTCGTTCAGCAACAGCACCTTATACATCGGCGGCGGCGCCGCAGCGGTCTTTCTTGGTTCCAGTAAAACCGCACCCTCTCGTCTAGTGGGCATCTCGAATCATGGCTAATATGGTTGTGGCTATTGTGCGTGCATAATTTTTTTTTTCAAGGTGGTTGACGGCCGCTTTAGTCACGGGTAAAAAAGCCCCGTTTGGAGCAGTTCGAGGCTTATTGCTTTAGCAAAGGTTAAGGGGTGTCGGCTTGGCCCAAACATATTATTTTTCACTTAGTGGAGTTTCGTATGGTCACTGGCACCGTTAAATGGTTCAACGATTCGAAGGGCTTCGGCTTCATCACCCCGGATGGCGGTGGCGAGGACGTATTTGCCCATTTCTCGGCAATCAACATGAAGGGCTTCAAGTCTCTGAAGGAAGGCCAGCGCGTCACCTTCGACGTGACTGACGGACCCAAGGGCAAGCAAGCCGCCAATATCCAGGCCGCCTGATTCACGGTCTCGCGGGCTGTAAGCGATTTGCAGCCTGTTATCTCACACTCCTGTGCTATACCAACAAGAAAGCGAATGCCACAGGAGTGTGAGATGTATTCGGAAGCCGATCCCCCCCCCGATAGCGGCGATTTGCCGCCAACCATAGAGCGCTTGCTGAACGGTTTATGGCAGCAGCGAGAGGAATTGGGCCTGCTCGCCGA
This sequence comes from Hydrogenophilales bacterium CG12_big_fil_rev_8_21_14_0_65_61_21, assembly GCA_002782005.1. GTDB lineage: Bacteria > Pseudomonadota > Gammaproteobacteria > Burkholderiales > Thiobacillaceae > Parasulfuritortus. Next base: position 7,747 of record PFGT01000013.1, read on the forward strand.
TGAGCTGTTGGATATTTTTAAACGCCATGGCCTGACACCGCCAGGGGACGAAGAAGGCCGCGTCTGATGGGGCGGGGCAGCGATTGATGAGTCGTGTCATCCTGTTCAACAAGCCCTATGGTGTGCTTTCTCAGTTCACGTCGGAACAGGGTCGCCTGGGATTGGCGGAGTATATCGACCTGCCGGGCTTCTACGCCGCCGGCCGGCTGGATGCGGAGAGTGAGGGCCTGTTGGTCTTGACCGACGATGGCCGATTGCAGGATCGCTTGGCCCATCCCCGCTTTGCCAAGGAGAAGACCTACCTGGCCCAGGTCGAGGGCGAACCGAGTGACGAGGCGCTCGATGCCTTGCGCCACGGTATTGATCTGGGCGACTTCGTCACCCGTCCGGCGAAGGTGTGCCGCATCGCTGACCCAGCCGGTCTTTGGCCGCGCGATCCGCCCATACGATTCCGCAAGACACTCCCGACCAGTTGGCTGGAAATAACCATTACCGAGGGTAAAAACCGTCAGATTCGCCGCATGACCGCCAGAGTCGGCGCACCGACTCTGCGCCTGATTCGCTGGCGTAGTGGCGACTGGACCCTGGATGGCATCGAACCGGGCGATTGGCGTCTGGCTGAGGTTAGTCTTGAACGATCTTCGTTTCGACCTGCCCGGCGGCAATCTTCTCCCGCCACTGGTGGGCGCGGCGAATGATCGCGGTCTCATCGAGTGTGATGCAGCGACCATCCTTGACCACCCTCTCGCCGGCTACCCAGACATGGCGAATCTGCTCCCGGCCGGCGCTATAGACCAGTTGGGAGATCGGATCGTAGCAGGGTTGGGTAGCCGCGCCTGAGAGGTCTACCGCGACGATGTCTGCTTGTTTGCCCGGCGTTAGCGAGCCGATCTGGCCATCCAGACCTAGGGCCTTGGCGCCGTTCAGGGTGGCCATGGCCAAGGCGGCGTGAGCCGGCACGGTGTTGGCGCGACCGGATAGACCCTTGGCCAGAAGCGCGGCGAGGCGCATCTCTTCCCAGATATCCAGATGATTATTACTGGCGGCGCCATCGGTGCCGATGCCGATGTTAACCCCGGCTTCGAGCAGTTTCGTCGTGGGCGCGACCCCGGAACCCAGTTTCAGGTTTGAACTCGGGCAATGCGCTACATGGCAGCCTTGCTCCGCCAGCAGGACGATTTCTTCATCCAGTAGGTGTACCGCATGGACGCCGATGAACTGCGGCCCGAGCAACTCCAACAGGCGTAAACGCTCCAGCGGTCTGACCTTGAAGGTATCCAGGCTCTGGCGGATCTCGTCATCGGTTTCGTGGATGTGCATGTGGATAGGCAGATCCAGTTGCGCGGCGAAGGTCTGTACTTTCTCCAGCGTCTTGTTGGCGCAGGAGTAGGGTGCGTGCGGAGCGAGACAGAAGGACACCAGTGGCTGGCCTCGGTAGGTATCCCTGATCTCCATGCCTTTTTGCAGATAGCCATCCGGATCGGCCGCCCAGGCCGAGGCGAAGTCGATCACGATGATGCCCGATGCAACCCGCATCCTAGCTTCCAGCGCCGCCTCGATGGTGGCGTCCGGAAAGAAGTACATATCGTTGAAGCAGGTCACGCCGCCCTTCAACATCTCCAGACAGGCCAAACGGCTGCCATCCAGGGCGAACTCCGGCGACAGCCAGCGGCTTTCGGCCGGCCAGATACGCTCTTTCAGCCAAGTCATCAGCGGCAGGTCGTCGGCAAAGCCGCGCAGCAGGGTCATCGCAGCGTGGCCATGCAGGTTGATCAGCCCCGGCATCAAGGCATGGCCAGGAAGCCGTATCCGTTCCCGGAACAGATAGCGGGTGTCCGCCTCGTGACTGGGCAGGATGTCCTGAATCTTGCTGTCGCCGACGATCAGACTATGGCGCTCCAGTACTTTGCCCGCCGGTTCCACGGGCACGATCCAGTCGGCGTCGATACGAAGGTCTACTACGGTTTGGTTGTGCATGGCCGAATGCTATTCATGCCGACGCCTCAAGACAAGCGCAAAGCTCGGTCCGGTGAGGCTTTCGTGATAAAATTCACCTGTTTTTTAGACCGATAACGATATAAAACTCCGCCATGGAACAATTCGCCAAAGAGACGCTTCCCGTCAGCCTTGAAGAGGAGATGCGCCGCTCCTACCTCGACTACGCCATGAGCGTGATCGTGGGCCGCGCGCTGCCCGATGTGCGGGACGGTCTCAAGCCGGTGCATCGGCGGGCCCTGTTCGCCATGCACGAGTTGTCGAACGATTGGAACAAGGCCTATAAGAAGTCGGCCCGTATCGTCGGCGACGTGATCGGTAAGTACCATCCGCACGGTGACACGGCGGTCTACGACACCATTGTTCGCATGGCCCAGAATTTCTCCCTGCGTTACCCTCTGGTCGACGGTCAGGGCAACTTCGGCTCGGTCGACGGCGACAATGCAGCGGCCATGCGTTACACCGAAATCCGCATGGCCCGGATCGCCCACGAGCTACTGGCCGACATCGACAAGGAGACCGTCGACTTCGGCCCTAACTACGACGGTTCCGAAGATGAGCCGCTGATCCTGCCGGCCAAGATTCCCAACCTGTTGATCAACGGCTCGTCAGGCATCGCGGTAGGCATGGCGACCAACATCCCGCCGCACAACCTGAATGAGATCGTCGATGCCTGCCTGGCGGTGCTGGAGAGGCCCGAGATCACCATTGACGAACTGATCGCCATCGTCCCAGCACCCGACTTTCCGACTGCCGGCATCATTTACGGCGTCGATGGCGTGCGCGATGGCTACCGCACCGGCCGCGGCCGGGTGGTGATGCGGGCCAAGTGCCACTTCGAAGAGATTGACAAGTCGAACGGCCGCCAGGCCATCATCGTCGACGAGCTGCCCTACCAGGTGAACAAGGCCAACCTGTGCGCCAAGATCGGCGAGTTGGTACGCGAGAAGGCCATCGAAGGCATCTCCGAGATTCGCGACGAGTCGGACAAGTCCGGTATGCGCATGGTAGTCGAACTGAAGCGCGGCGAAATGCCGGAGGTGATCCTCAATAACCTGTACAAGCACACCCAGATGCAGGACACCTTCGGCATGAACATGGTGGCCCTGCTCGAAGGTCAGCCGCGTCTGTTGAACCTGAAGCAGATGTTGGAGGCATTCTTGCGCCACCGGCGCGAGGTGGTCACCCGGCGGACCAAGTTCGAGCTGAAGAAGGCGCGCGATCGCGGTCATGTCCTGGAAGGCCTGGCGGTGGCCCTGGCCAATGTCGACGAGATCATCGCCCTGATCAAGGCGGCGCCGACCCCGGCCGATGCCAAGGCCGGCCTGATAGGTCGGGTCTGGCACTCGACCCTGGTCGAGGAGATGCTCTCCCGCGCCGCTAGCGGTGAGGCCTATCGGCCGTTCGGCCTGGTGCCGGAATATGGCCTACACACGGATGGCTATCACCTATCCGATGTCCAGGCCCAGGCCATCCTGGACCTGCGCTTGCAGCGCCTGACCGGCCTTGAGCAGGATAAGGTGCTCTCCGAGTACCGAGAGGTCATGGACCGTATCACCGACCTGCTCGACATCCTGGATAAGCAGGAACGGGTGACCCTGATTATCACCGAGGAACTGACCGCGATCCGCAACCAGTTTGGCGACAAGCGCCGCAGCGAGATCGTCGAGAATGCCGCCGGTTTCAACCTGGAAGACCTCATTACGCCAGAAGACGTGATGGTGACCTTGTCCAATACCGGCTATATCAAGTCGCAACCGATCGACGAATACCGCACCCAGAAGCGCGGCGGCCGCGGCAAGCAGGCGGCGGCGACCAAGGAAGAGGACTTCATCGAGAGTCTATTCGTGGCCAACAGCCACGACTACATACTGTGCTTTACCGACCGTGGCCGGATGTTCTGGCTTAAGGTCTACGAAGTGCCGCAAGGCGGTCGCGTCAGCCGGGGCAAGCCCATCGTCAACCTGCTCAAGCTGGACGAAGGCGAGAAGGTCACGGCCATTCTGCCGGTCAAGGAGTTCGACGACCGACACTACATCTTCATGGCCACTGCCAATGGCACGGTCAAGAAGACCGCGCTTTCCGAGTTCTCCCGGCCGCGTTCCAACGGCATCATCGCCGTGCGCCTGGACGATGGCGATTACCTGATCGGCGTGGCCATCACCGATAGCCAGCATGACGTCATGCTGTTCACCGACGCGGGCAAGGCCAACCGCTTCGACGAGAATGACGTGCGACCTACTGGTCGCGATTCTCGAGGTGTGCGTGGTGTAAGACTGCCGGTACATGGCAAGGTGATCGCGCTATTGGTGGCCGAGAGCGAGGAACAGTCGGTGCTGACCGCGACCGAGAACGGTTATGGTAAGCGCACCCCGGTCGCCGAATACACCCGCCATAACCGCGGTGGCCAGGGTATGATCGCCATCCAGACTAGCGAGCGTAATGGCAAGGTGGTGGCGGCGACCTTGGTTGAGCCAAGCGATGAGATTATGCTTATCACCACTGGCGGCGTCTTGATCCGCACCCGGGTCAGCGAGATCCGCGAAATGGGCCGCACCACCCAAGGCGTCACCCTAATTAATCTGGACAAGGGCGAGCGGCTGTCTGGCCTGCAACGGGTGGCTGAGTCGGAAAGCGTGGATGAAGGCGAGGATGTGCCAAGCGAAGCGTAAGCGACTGGTCCGTGCCTGACAAAAAAACCGCCTCATGAGGCGGTTTTTTTGTTTTTACCCGTGATTCCCACGTAGGCGGGAATCCAGTTTGATAGGCCTACTTTACCCGGTTGCGATATTCGCCGGTCGCCGTATCGATTTCGATCTTGTCGCCGATTTCGACGAAGGCGGGCACCGCAATCGTATGGCTGGTGGGCTTGATCCGGGCCGGCTTCATGACCTTGCCGGAGGTGTCGCCCTTGACGGCCGGCTCGGTGTACTCGACCTCGCGCACGACGTAGGGCGGCATGTTCACGGTGATGGCCTTGCTGTCGTAAAACACCACCTCGCAAGGCATGGCGTCTTCCAGATAGTTCAGCATGTCGCCCAGGTTGTCGGCCTCGATCTCATACTGGTTGTATTCGCTATCCATGAACACATACATGGGATCGGCGAAGTAGGAGTAGGTGCATTCCTTGCGGTCCAGCGTGACGGTCTCGAACTTCTCGTCGGCCTTGTACACGGTCTCGGTGCCGGTGCCGGTGAGCAGATTCTTCATCTTCATCTTGACTACGGAGGCATTGCGGCCGGATTTGCTGAATTCGGCCTTTTGCACCACCTGCGGGTCGCTGCCCACCATGATGACGTTGCCGGCGCGGAGTTCCTGTGCGGTTTTCATAATCGTACTCTTGCTCTGAAAGAGGGCTATAAAAAGCCGCGAATTATAACTTTATTTTGCTTTTCCATTACAAAATTTTACTAGATTACCGGCCAGATCGCCTATGGCCTGGAGCCGTGTTAGCCAGCCAGTTGCTTGCTCGGTCAATCGGCCACGACGCGACCAGAATGCCGGCCAGGCCGCGCTGGCTTGACCGTCTTCGTTCCACGCCCGCCATAACTGGCGTAGCGCGCCAGCGCAGTCAGGTGCCATGCCCTGGCAATAAAGCGTCATGAAGGCCTCGATTTTGGCGCCATGGGCATTCTCCTTTTGCCGGTATGCCTGCCAGATAAGCGGTTTGCCGGCCCATTGCGCACGCACGAATGAGTCCTCGCCGCGCACGAAATTGCAGTCGCAGGCCCAGAGCAGGCGGTCATAGGCATCCTGGTCGAGCATGGCCAGG
>PFGT01000012.1 GCA_002782005.1 Hydrogenophilales bacterium CG12_big_fil_rev_8_21_14_0_65_61_21
CCAGCCTGATCAAGATATTCGATCCCCACAACCTGGGCTCCTCCTGCGGGTGCAGCGGCGCGAAGATTCCGCCGCGCTGGGTACTCTCGCGCATGAAGCCCGAGCGCATCGAGGACGATGCACCGCTGCCCGGATCGCGCCGCCGCTGGTGGCAGGCGCTGTTTGGATGAACAGGCCATGGCCACCGCCAAGCTGACTTTCCACGTCGAAACCGACGAGCCGGACCGGCGTCTGGAGCTTCTGCATGAAAACGTGAAGAAGTTCGGCACCGTGTTCAACACCGTGGCGCCCGGCACGCAATTGAGCGGCGTGCTGCGGCGCAAGCAACCGGAGATGTCCGAATCATGACCGCGATCCAGACCGAATCCCTATTGACCTGCCCCGCCTGTGGTCACGCCGAAATCCTGGTCATGCCCACCGACGCCTGCCAGTGGTTTTACGAGTGCCCGGCCTGCAAGACCCTGCTCAAGCCGAAACCCGGCGACTGTTGCGTATTCTGCTCCTACGGCAGTGTGCCCTGTCCGCCGATCCAGGCTGCGCGGGCGGCAGGTAAAAGCGGCTGCTGTGGATGAGCCTCGTCCTCGCCGCCATCGTCACCCTGGCGTTGACCACGGTGTTCGCCATGGCGGGGGTCGGGGCGGCCTTCGTGGGCATGGGCGGCGGCAACATCATCGTCCCGGCCCAGGTGGCCGCCGGCCTGGAACCGAAACGGGCCTCGGCCAGCGCATCGTTCGTGGTCCTGTTCGCATCGTTGACTGGGTTCCTGGCGCATGTCGGCGTCGCCCAGATCGACACTGGCCTGCTGGTTTCTACCGGTGTGGCCAGTGCGGTAGGGGCCGGCCTGGGGGCCTGGTTGGCGAGCGAAAAACTGGGCGGCGACCAATTGAAACGGGTCATCGCCCTGGTACTGATCGTGGTCGCCGTCAAGACCGCGCGGGCCTATGTTCGGGTGCTGGGCGACAAGCACGTGTGCATTCCGTGTTCCGGCTACGAGCGCTGAACCCTGTGCCGGCCTGCATCGCCCCGCCACCCGGCGCCCCGGTCGTCGCCCTGACCCTGGTCGGCACCGGCGAGCCGCTGCTGCGCCTGGAAAAGCGGCTCGCCTGCGCTGCCGCCGGATTGGGCTTAGCGCTCGATCTGACCGTGCTCAAGGACGCCGAGGCGCTGGGTATCCCGTTCGCGCAAACACCGGCGGTGCTGGTGGAGCGGCGGGTCGTGCTGAGTGGACTGCCCCAGACTGAAGAAATCGAGGCCTGGCTGCGCCAGTCTCACCGATTGGAAGCTCAGCCATGAGTCACGTTCATGCCAGCGTCTTCCGATTTGCGCATCCTTAACGTCGATTCTCGATCCCTCATTACGAGGGAGGGGCCTTACCTTTGCGTTCTCTATTCGGATTGGGCGTGACATGTTTGTTAAACTTAAGCCATGCACTTGCTTCTTCTTTGATCGTCGGGTGGGCGTTTTTTCACGGAAATGCCGCCAGTTTCGTCATAATGCGTTCGGTACCACGGAAATAAGCTGCTCATGACCCTTACTAAGCCTGCTGACGCCGATATGTCTGGTTTCGTGGACTGGTTCCGCGCTGCCGCGCCGTACATCCACGCCTTTCGCGGCAAGACGTTCGTCCTTGCCTTTGGTGGCGATGCGATGTTGCGGGACGATTTTGTCGACCTGGTCCACGATATCAATCTGCTCAATGCCATTGGTGTCCGCCTGGTGCTGGTGCATGGCGTCCGGCCGCAGGTCGAGGAGCGGCTCAACACTAGCGGCGAGGCCCAATATGTTCAGGGCCGTCGGGTGACTGATGGCGATACCCTGGAGCACGTCAAGGATGCGGTCGGTTCGGTGCGGGTGGACATCGAGAGCATGCTCTCGATCGGCCTGCCCAACACCCCGATGGCGGGGGCCGAGATTCGCGTCGCCTCGGGTAATTACGTCACCGCCCAGCCCGCCGGCGTGGTGGACGGCATCGATTTGCAGTTCACCGGCGAGGTGCGTAAGGTGGCCGCCGACGCTATCCAGCATCGCCTGGATGCCGGCGACATTGTGCTGCTCTCGCCCATAGGCTATTCGCCTACTGGCGAGGTGTTCAACCTCACCCTGGAGGATGTGGCCACCAGCGCGGCCATTGCCTTGCGGGCCGACAAGCTGATCTTCATCCTGGACTATGGCGATACCGTCGATGCCAAAGGCCGGCCGATCAATCGGCTGACCGCCAGCCAGGCGCAAAGGCTGGTCAAGGATCTGCCGGATGGCGACATGAAACTGTATCTGCCCCACGCCGCCAAGGCTTGCCGGAATGGTGTGCTGCGGGCGCATCTAATCAGCGCCGACGTCGACGGCGCCCTATTGATGGAGTTGTTCACCCATGAAGGCGTCGGCGCCATGGTGTCCCGCCAGTCGGTTGAGTCGCTGCGTAATGCCGGTATCGACGATGTCGGCGCCATCCTGCAATTGATCGAACCGCTGGAGCAGGAGGGCGTTTTGGTGCATCGGCCGCGCGAGTTGTTGGAGCAGGAAATCGAGCGCTTTTTCGTCGCCGAACTGGACGGCCGGATCATCGGCTGCGTGGCCTTGTATCCGTTCCCCGAGACCCAGGCTGGCGAGATGGCCTGTCTGGTCGTGCATCCCGATTTCCGCGACGGTGGCCGGGGCGAGGCGCTGATGAACGCGGTGGCCGACTCGGCGCGGGAACAGGGTCTGAAACGGCTGTTTGTGCTGACTGCCCGCACGGCTCACTGGTTTGTCGAGCGTGGCTTCGTCGTCGGCACGCCGGACGACCTGCCGGCGACCCGCAAGGAAATGTACAACTGGCAGCGCCGCTCGAAGGTGTTCATCAAGGAACTGTGAAGTGGTGGCGTGCTTACCTCCGACCGGCCGGGGTCAGGCGCATAGTCGGGTAAAATACCGGCTCTTTACCTCTGGATAGTTCGCCGTGCTTACCGCTTCCAACATCACCATGCAGTTCGGGGCCAAGCCCCTGTTCGAGAACGTCAACGTCAAGTTCGGCGATGGCAATCGCTACGGCTTGATCGGCGCCAACGGCTGCGGTAAATCGACCTTCATGAAGATATTGTGCGGCCTCTTGGAGCCAACCGCCGGCAACGTCGCCAAGGACCCGCACGAGCGCATGGCCTACCTCCGCCAGGACCAGTTCGCCTACGAAGACATGCGGGTGCTCGACGTGGTGCTGATGGGCCACGCGGAGCTATGGACCTGTATGCGGGAGAAGGACGCCATCTACATGAATCCGGAGGCGACCGAGGCCGATTACATGCACGCCGCCGAACTGGAGGCCAAATTCGGCGAGATGGGCGGCTACGACGCCGAGGCGCGCGCCGGCGAGCTGTTGCTCGGCATCGACATCCCGAGCGACTTGCATCAAGGGCCGATGCGCGAGGTCGCGCCGGGCTGGAAACTGCGGGTGCTGCTGGCCCAGGCGCTGTTCGCCGATCCCGACATACTGCTGCTCGACGAGCCGACCAACAACCTCGACATCAACACCATCCGCTGGTTGGAGGACGTGCTCAATCAGCGCGCCTCGACCATGGTCATCATCTCTCACGACCGCCACTTCCTGAACCAAGTCTGCACCCATATGGCTGACCTGGATTTCCAGACCCTGCGGGTCTATCCGGGCAACTACGATGACTATATGGAGGCCTCGACCCTGGCGCGCGAGCGGCAACAGGCCGCCAACGCCCGGGCTAAGGAGAAGATTGCCAACCTGCAAAATTTTGTGCGCCGCTTTTCCGCTAACGCATCCAAGGCCAAGCAGGCCACCAGTCGCCTGAAGTTGATCGACAAATTGAAACCGGAAGACGTGAAACCGTCGTCCCGACAGTATCCATGGATACGCTTCGAATATGACGAGCGGGAAAAATTACACCGCCAGGCCTGTGAGATTGAAAATCTCCGTTTCGGCTACGACCCGGCAACGCCGATCATCCAAGGCTTCACCGCCAGCATCGACGCCGGCGACAAGATCGCCATCATCGGCGAGAACGGCGTCGGCAAGACCACGCTGGTCAAGCTGTTGGTCGGCGAGCTGAAGCCGCTAAGCGGCCATATCAAGTGGGCCGAGAAGGCCCGCCTGGGTTACTACGCCCAGGATCATGGCAACGACTTCGCCGGCGACGAAAACCTCACCGACTGGATCGGCGGCTATGTCCGCGAGGGCGGCTATGAGGGCGACGATGCCGAGACCCTGCTGCGCGGCACGCTGGGCCGCCTGTTGTTCAAGGGCGATGAGGTGAAGAAATCGGTCAAGGTCATCTCCGGCGGTGAACAAGGCCGGATGCTGTTCGGCAAGCTGATGCTGCAACGCAAAAACGTGCTGCTCATGGACGAGCCGACCAACCACCTGGACATGGAATCGATCGAATCACTGAATACCGCCCTGGATCAGTTCACCGGCACACTGGTATTCGTGTCACACGACCGCGAGTTCGTGGCGTCGCTGGCCAATCGCGTCATCGAGATCAAGCAGGATGGCCGCATCATTGATTATCGCGGCCGCTACGATGAGTATCTGGCCAGTCAGGGAATTGAGTAACTCATGGTAAATCAAAGGAGACCGATATGAAGCCAGCCCTGCGTATTGCGATCATATCGTTGGTTCCGCTGACCTTGTCCGGGTGCGTCAACGATACGGCCTCCTACATGATCGACGGTGACCGTAATCACGCGATCACGCTGACCCGTTCCCAAAAATGGTTCTGGAGCGACCAGGTGTTCGTTTCGGTCCTGGCGGCGCGGCAACCGGAATGCATGGGCGGCCTGGAGATTCCGGAGGCGCCGGGAGGTGAGGCCATCGCCCTGCACCAGGCGCCCGAGGAATACCCTGAGCCGATCTACATCCTCGATGTCGCGGGTAATCACTATGCAATCAGCACCGATTCGTGCCGGGTGCAGAAATTTGTCACCGCGCCCGCCGACCTGGGGCCGGTGATTGGCAGCTTCAAAACTGTGAATGGTAAATTTCAGTACGTCGCGGGTAAGTAGTCTTGGACGGCGGGCATGGCCCGGCCCTTTGACTGTGACCTCTTGACTAGGGCGGCCTGTGGCCGCCGCCCAGTTCTGCGGCGCGCTTAACCTCAGCCGCGTCGCATTGAGTCGAAGAAATCCGCGTTGGTCTTGGTGACCCGGACCTTGTCGCTGAGGAATTCCATCGCCTCCATGTCGTCCATCGGGTAGAGCAGTTTGCGCAGCACCCATATCTTCTGCAGGATAGACGCTTCGATCAGCAGTTCTTCCTTGCGGGTGCCGGAACGGTTGACATTGATGGCCGGGTAGACGCGCTTCTCGGCCATGCGCCGGTCGAGGTGGATTTCCATGTTGCCAGTGCCCTTGAATTCCTCATAGATCACATCGTCCATCCGGCTGCCGGTATCGACTAGCGCAGTGGCAATAATGGTCAGCGAGCCGCCTTCCTCGATGTTGCGCGCGGCGCCGAAAAAGCGCTTGGGCTTCTGTAGCGCATTGGCATCGACGCCGCCGGTCAGGACCTTGCCGGAGGCTGGCTGCACGGTGTTGTAGGCGCGGGCCAGGCGAGTGATGGAATCGAGCAGGATGACCACGTCTTTCTTGTGCTCGACCAGTCGCTTGGCCTTCTCGATCACCATCTCGGCGACCTGGACATGGCGGCTGGCTGGTTCGTCAAAGGTGGAGGCGACGACTTCACCGCGCACCGTGCGGCTCATTTCGGTGACTTCTTCCGGCCTCTCGTCGATCAGCAGCACGATCAGCACGGCCTCGGGATGGTTGGCGGTAATGGAGTGGGCGATGTGCTGCATCATGACCGTCTTGCCGGTCTTGGGTGGGGCGACGATGAGACCGCGCGAGCCCTTGCCGATAGGGGCAACGATGTCGATGATGCGGCCGGTCATATTCTCTTCGGCCTTGATGTCCCGTTCCAGAATGAATCGTTCGTTGGGGAACAGCGGGGTCAGGTTCTCGAACAATATCTTGTGCTTGAGCACTTCCGGGGGTTCGCCGTTGACCTTGTCCAGCTTGGTGATGGCGAAGTAGCGCTCGCCGTCCTTCGGGGTGCGAATCTCGCCCTCTATGGTGTCGCCGGTGTGTAGGTTGAAGCGACGGATTTGCGAGGGCGAGATGTAGATGTCGTCCGGACTGGCCAGGTAGGACGTATCCGCCGAGCGCAGGAAGCCGAAACCGTCCGGCAGGATTTCCAGTGCGCCGTCGCCATTGATGGTCTCACCCTTCTTTGCCTTGCTTTTCAGCAGGGCGAAGATCAGTTCCTGCTTGCGCATGCGGTTGGCGTTCTCGATGCCGTTGGCTTCGGCCATTTCGAGAAGCTGGCTGACGTGGAGTTGTTTTAGCTCGGATAGATGCATGGTTGTCGATTTTATGGGTGTGGCGGCGCCGGAATGGGCCAAGGGGAACGGTAACGGGGGAGGAGAAATGCCCGGTAGAACCACCGGGCACCGGAAGACTAGCGAAGTTTAGAGGTTGCTGTCAACAAAAGCCGTCAACTGGGACTTGGACAACGCGCCAACCTTGGTGGCCTCGACGTTGCCGTTCTTGAACAACATCAAGGTCGGAATGCCGCGGATGCCGTACTTGGGCGGCGTCTGCTGGTTTTCGTCGATATTCAGCTTGCATATCTTCAGTCGGCCGGCGTATTCCTTCGACACCTCGTCCAGGATGGGGGCGATCATCTTGCATGGACCGCACCAGTCCGCCCAGTAGTCCACCAGCACTGCGGTGGGGGATTGCAGGACTTCCTGCTCGAAGGTGTCGTCGGTGACGTAATGGATGTGCTCACTCATTTGTGGAACCTCGTGTGGAAGAGATAAGGCGTTAGGGCGGATGACGCATTGGCCAAACCGGAAAACGTCGCTATGCTAGCGAAAAAGCACCCGCGAGGAAAGCGTATGACCTATGTCGTTACTGAAAACTGCATTCAATGCAAATACACTGACTGCGTCGATGTCTGTCCGGTGGACTGTTTCCACGAGGGCCCCAACTTCCTGGTGATCGACCCGGACGAGTGCATCGACTGCACCTTGTGCGTGGCCGAATGCCCGGCCGAGGCCATTTTTGCCGAGGATGATGTGCCGGTCGATCAGCGCGCCTATATCACCCTCAACGCCGAGCTGGCCAAGCTGTGGCCGAGCATCGTCGAAAAAAAAGCGGCCCTGCCCGATGCCGATGCCTGGCTGGGCAAACCCGGCAAGGGCGACATGCTGAAGAAATAGGAGGTGTGGCGCAACGGCGTCACGCATTCACCAGCAATGCCTTGAGCACGTTGTCCTGTACTGGCACCGGCAGTGCGGCGTCGATGCGGAAGCGCTGCCGGACTTTGTCCAGGGCGGCCTGATGGGCCGGGTCGTAGTACACCAGAACCTTCACCTCGGGCATCGACTGCACCGCCGCCAGCAGGGATTCGAGATTACTTAGCCGGTCGCGGAAATCGGGCTGAAAATAGAAATCCGCCACCACCATGTCAGGCCGGTTCTTGCGTAGCCAGGCGATGGCCTTGCGCACGGTGAATTCGCTATGTACCTGGTAGCCCAACGCTTCATACACCGCACGCAGCCGATTGTGAGCAAGGAACTCAACGACTGCGAGTAATTGAGGTTGTCCTGTCATCGGCTATGGGAAAAGGGACTCGCGGCCCCCTTTCCTGTTCTATTTTTTCGAGGTTTACAGCTTGTCGGCGTTCTTGGCCAGGTATTCGGCCACGCCGGCGGTCGATGCCTTCATGCCTTCATCGCCATGTTTCCAGCCGGCCGGGCAGACCTCGCCGTGCTCTTCGACGAATTGCAGGGCGTCGACCATGCGGATCATCTCGTCGATGTTGCGGCCGAGCGGCAGGTTGTTGACCACCTGGTGCTGCACGACGCCAGACTTGTCGATCAAAAACGAACCGCGGAAGGCGACACCGCCGGCGGCTTCAACGTCATAGGCCTTGCAGATTTCATGCTTGATGTCAGCGACCAGGGGATAGCCGACCTTGCCGATACCGCCGTTGTTGGTGGCGGTGTTCTTCCAGGCCAGGTGGGTGAAGTGGGAGTCGATGGAGACGCCGATCACCTCGACGTTGCGCTTCTTGAACTCGGCCAGGCGGTGGTCAAAGGCCAAGAGTTCGGACGGGCAGACGAAGGTGAAATCGAGCGGGTAGAAAAAGATCACCGCATACTTGCCCTTGATGTAAGCGGACAAATTAAAATTTTCGTTGATGTCGTTGTCGCCCATGACGGCGGCGGCGGTGAAATCGGGTGCTTGTTTACCAACGAGTACGGCCATTTTGAGGTCCTTTTGCTTGAATTGAATAAAAACCCGACTCCCTCCACTTGGGGAAGGGTCAGATAGTCTAGCAATTTACTCTACTTTTATCCGGAAATGAATACCCTGGCCGGAATCAAGCCGCTTTCTTGCGTCGTACCGGCTTCTTGGCGGGACCTTTTGCGATCTTGGCGGCGAGCAAGACCAGGGCATCACCCAGGCTGATCGAATCCGGCGTCATGTCCTTGGGCAGTGTGGCGTTGACCTTGTTGTGGCTGACATAGGGGCCGTAGCGGCCATCCTTGACCATGATTGGTTTGCCATCTTCCGGATGCTTGCCGACTTCCCTGCCGGGGTCGCCGCCGCCGCGCCCGACGGCCGGGGCGGCCAGCACCGCCAGTGCCTGGGCCAGGTCGATGGTGTAAACGTCATACTGTTTCGGAATCGACTTGAACTTGGCATCGTGTAGTAGATAAGGCCCGAAGCGTCCGACGTTGGCGACAATAGGCAGGCCGGTCTGGGGGTTGTGACCCACTTCACGCGGCAACGAGAGCAGCACCAGGGCGGTCGCCAGATCGGCGGCTTCGATGGGCTTATCCTTGGGCCAGGAGGCGCGCCGCGGTTTGGCCGCCTTCTTGTCGACCGGCATGTCGCCCACCTGCACATACCAGCCGAAACGGCCGTTGAGCAGCTTGATCGGCAAGCCAGTGGCCGGATCGGGACCGAGGATGATGTCTTCGCCGGGGGCGGGTTGGTCGCCGTAGGGGCGGGTGTAATCGCACTCCGGATAACCTGAGCAGCCGATGAACAGGCCGCGCTTGCTCGATTGCAGCAGCAAGGGTTTGCCGCATTTTGGGCAGACCTCGTCGGTCGGGCAACCCCGGTCAACCTTGGCCTTGGCTAGCAACTGACCAGAAAACTGGCCCCAGAATTCGGCCATCACCGGCAGCCACTCCCGGGAACCGCTGGCGATGTCGTCCAGTTCCTCCTCGAAGTGGGCGGTGAAGTCGTAGTCGACGTAGTCGTGGAAATGCCGGGTCAGAAAACAGTTCACCAGCCGGCCCATGGGCGTCGGTTGAAAGCGTTTTTTCTCCAGCACCGCATATTCCCGGTCGAGCAGGGTGGAGATGATGCTGGCGTAGGTGGAAGGCCGGCCGATGCCGTATTCCTCAAGTGTCTTGACCAGACTGGCCTCGGAATAACGGGGTGGCGGCTGGGTGAAATGCTGCTCGCCATAAAGCTTGTCCAGCGGCACACTTTCACCCTCGATCAGGGGCGGTAACTTGGCCTCGTCTTCACTGTCGTTTGGCTCATCCTCGTCTTCTTTGTAGACCGCCAGAAAACCGGGGAAGGCCACTGTCTGGCCGTTAGCCCGGAACAGGGTCTTGTTCGACCCGACCGCAATATCCACGGCCACGGTGTCCAGTTCGGCCGGCGCCATTTGGCTCGCCAGGGCGCGCTTCCAGACCATCTCGTAGAGCCGAAACTGGTCATGGGTCAAATGATCCTTGAGGCTATCCGGCGCGCGGCCGATGGCCGTGGGCCGAATCGCCTCGTGGGCCTCTTGGGCATTCTTGGCCTTGCTGCGGTAGGTCGGCGCCTTGGCTGGCAGGTAATCGGCCGAGAAGGTCTGACCAATGTAGGCACGGATGTCGGCGATGGCATCCTGGGACAGATTTACCGAATCGGTCCGCATATACGTGATGAGGCCTATCGCGCCCTTGCCGGTATCAATGCCCTCATAAAGCTGCTGGGCGGTGCGCATGGCCCGCTCGGCGGAGAAGCCCAGCTTACGCACGGCCTCCTGTTGCAGGGTTGAGGTGGTGAACGGCGCAGCCGGTTGACGCTGGCGACGCTTCTTTTCGACCTTGCCCACGGCGCCTTCGGTGGCTTTGGCCAAATCGGCGACGATTTCGTTGCTACGGGCCTCGGTTACGATGGAAAACTGCTGAATCTTTTCGCCGTCGTACTGGGTCAGGCGGGCGCCGAACGGCTGCTTGCCCTTGTGGCTGTCAAGATGCAGGGTCCAATACTCACGGGCGGTGAAACGCTCGATTTCCTCCTCGCGCTCGACGATGAGCCGCAGCGCGGGGCTTTGCACCCGGCCGGCGGAAAGGCCGGGGCTGATCTTCTTCCAGAGCAGGGGCGACAGATTGAAACCGACCAGGTAATCCAGCGCCCGTCTGGCCTGTTGGGCGTTGACCAGATCCATAGCCAGCGCGCGCGGATTAGCCACCGCCGCCTTGACCGCCCGTTCGGTAATTTCGTAAAACACCACCCGTTTGGTTGGCACCTTGTCCAGCAACTTGCGGGCCTTGAGTATCTCGGTCAGGTGCCAGGCGATGGCTTCCCCTTCACGGTCCGGGTCGGTTGCGATCAAGACTTCGTCGGCCTTCTTCACCGCCTTGGCGATGGCTTCCACATGACGGAGGTTGCGCTCGATCAACTCATACTTCATGGCGAAGTCGTGGTCGGTATCCACCGAACCGGTCTTGGGGGTCAGATCGCGGACATGACCATAGCTGGCCAATACCTCGAAGTCGGACCCGAGGTATTTTTTTAGTGTTTTCGCCTTGGATGGCGATTCGACAATGAGCAGTCGCATGGCTGGCGGCTTAATGATAGGTAGGCGTGTAGTCTTCGCCGGCCCGTACCAGGTCTTCCAACCAGATGGCGTCGTCGGGGCCGTGAAGGCGGGAAATGGCCAGCAAGGTAAGCCATTTGATCTTTTCGGCGGGGACCTCGACGTCTTCCAGCGCCAGCGCCTGGTCGATCACCCATTCCCTTGCCTGGCCTGGCAACAGGCCGGCATTCTCCAGATGCATCAAAAAGCCGATGCCTTCGGGATCGAGCCGACGTTGTTCCTCCGCGGTATAACAGCGCAGTCCCAGACCAATCGGCGCGCAGGCCTCGGGGTCAAGCATTTCCAGTACCTTCAGCCAATCCAGGGCGCGATCGACGTCGTCGGCCTCAAAGCCGATCGCGACCAGTTTGCGCGACAAGGTTTCGACATCCGGATGGATGTCGGCGACCAGGTAGTTGTCATAGAGATAGAGCAGGATATCGAACATTTTTCAGTACAGTCGTTGATAAAGACCGCCCGGTAGCAACGCTACCAGGCCCGCCATCTCGTGCGTAAAAAGCATGGCCGAAAGGCTCTCAACCGTCAAGCGACTACGCGCGGCCAGTTCATCCAGACTAATCGGATCGACGCCCATCTGCTCGAGCAGGGGGTCGGCGGCGGCCGTCGGAGGGGTCTCCCGGGCGGCCAGTTCGATGGCCCAGGGCAGGTTCAGTTCCTCCAGGATGTCGGCCGCCGATTCGACCAACTTGGCCCCTTGCTTGATTAAATAATGGCAACCCTTGGCAAGTGGCGAGTGGATCGAACCGGGAATGGCGAATACATCGCGACCTTGCTCGGCGGCAAGCCGGGCGGTGATCAGCGAGCCCGATTGGGGCGCGGCCTCGACGACCAGCACGCCGAGCGACAAACCGCTGATAAGCCGGTTGCGGCGCGGGAAGTGACCGGGCCGGGGCGGCGTTCCAAGGGCGAACTCGGAGACCAGCGCGCCGCTTGCCGCCAGCCGATGGGCCAGGTCCCGATTCTTGGCCGGGTAAACTCGGTCCAGGCCAGTGCCGACCACCGCCACGCCGGCGCCGTTGCCAGCTAGACCGCCCTCGTGGGCGGCGGCGTCGATGCCGTCGGCCAGGCCGCTGACGATGGTCAAGCCGGCCTCGGCCAGGGCCTGGGCAAAGGCCTGGGCGTCGCGCTTGCCCTGGGCGGTGGCGGTGCGACTGCCGACGATGGCCAGCATGGGTCTGCGCAAGACTGCGCGTTGACCCTTGACGTACAGCCAGGCTGGGGCATCCGGCATATTGCGCAGCGTCTCCGGATAATCAGGGTCGTTCCAGGTAATCAGATGGGCGTCGGGCGCCGCCAGCCAATCCAGCGTTTCTTGGTGGTCATCCGGCCTTACCGGCGTACTCAGGGCGGCGGCGATCTGGTCGCCGACAATCGGTTTCAACAGACCAACCGGGGCGGCGAAGATGTCCGCCGGCGTCGGAAAGCGTGCCAGCAGGCGGCGCGCCGTGTCCGGCCCCAGACCGGGGATCGCCTCTAGGGCAAGCCAGTAGAGGGCGTCGGCCGGCTCGGTCAAGGATTCTTGACGGTATCGAGTAGGTAGATAGGATTGGCCGAGTCCATCACCAGGCCATAGGCCACATGGTCGAACACCCGGTAGATGAGAATATGGCCGGTCTTGACGTCTGGCAGTTTGACGTTCAGCGGGCGGCAATGGCGTTCATAGACATCCTTGGGCTCGAACGCCTGGCCGAAGCTGATTTGCTTGCCAGGTTTCAGGCAGCCGATGTCCATATAGGCCCATTGATGCGTCCCTGCTGTCTTCGTGGCCGGGCAGTCGACCATGGTCTTGGCGGGGTCGTGAAACTCGTCGGCGGCGACCTTCTCGCCCGGCTTCAGGCACCGATGGTCGATATAGCGCCAGCCCCGACGGCCGTCCGGGTAGATGCGGAAGAAGAAGTCGAAGGGATCGACCAGGTCGACGACTTCTTCGCCAAAATCCTTGTATTGAACCTGATGGGCGCGTTCCTGGTCGGCATCGAGGTAGCCGCTCTTCGGCGCGAACGAGGCTAGGCGGCTACCGTTGGCATCGGGGCCGATCGCTCGGCCTTCGCGATATACGGTCAGCACATGGCCTAATTCCAGGCCGTCGAGGCGGCCGCGGTTGACGATCACGGTCGAATATTTGGCGGCGGCTTGGCTACCGCCAAAGGCGGAGACGATCTTGCCTTCGATCGGTTTTTCCGGCGCATGGGGGATGAAATCGCCGCCGTCCATCGACGCCGCCGGGATGAGCCGGTCGCCTACTTGGACTTCCTGATCGACGCTGACGATGGTCAGGGTAGCGGGCGAGCCCGGCTCCCGGATGTCGGCATCGCCGACATAGGCGACCTCGCGGGCGAGTTCGGCGCCGGTATCGGGGTCCATGAGCGGCTTGCCGACACGAACGATATTCCACTTGCCGTTGTCGGCCTTGACGCCGCTGGCATAGACCCGGTCGCCGATGGTCAGCAGGTTGCGGTTATCCTCGGCGGCGATCAAGGTCGGGGCATTGGCCAACGAGTCCACGCTGGCAATCGACGGCCGGCGCAGGAAGGCCTCGACGGCGCTGTAGGGGATCGCGGGAATGGCCTGCCTGGTTTCTGGTAGGGCCTCGGACTGGATGCTGGGCGATAGTTTGGTTGTCGTTATGACCGAGAGCTGGGGCCCTTGCGGGGTCATGACCAAATAAATTACGTCGCCGGGATAAATCCAGTGCGGGTTCTTGATCCGGTCCCGGTTGGTCTGCCAGAGTTCTGGCCATTTCCAGGGCGATTTCAGGAATTTTGCCGAAATATCCCACAAGGTATCGCCCTTGACGACCACATGCCGGTCTGGTGCATTCTCCCTGAGTTGCACGGTATCGGCCGCCGCCGCGAACGAAGCGGCCAGTAGGACGATCAAAGCCAGTTTGCGCATGATCCTGCCTCTGATGATTCGGTTGTTGAAGGATGCTGGATTTTATAATATTCAGCGAAGCGCTAACTTAAACTAATTTCTCAGAATTTGCACCCATGTGAAGGTTAGATAATGGCCTTGCTGAAAATCTTGCAATATCCCGACCGCCGCCTGCATACGCTGGCCCAGCCGGTTACCGAGGTAACCGAGGCGATTCGCCGGTTGGCGGCGGACATGGCCGAAACCATGTATGCCGCCCCCGGCGTCGGCCTTGCTGCGACTCAGGTGGATCGGCATATACGCATGATCGTGATCGACATCAGCGAAGAAAAAAACGACTTGATGGTATTCATCAACCCGCAAATACTGGAGCGAGATGGCGAAATCACCCATGAAGAAGGCTGTCTCTCGGTGCCCGGTATCTATGAAAAGGTCAGCCGTGCCGAACATGTCAAGGTTAGCGCGCAAAATGTCGAGGGCCAACTGTTCGAGCAGGAGGCTCATGGCCTTTTGGCGACCTGTTTACAACATGAAATCGATCATTTGAACGGCCGGGTATTCGTGGAATACCTGTCGCGTCTGAAGCAGGACCGGATCAGGAACAAGTTGTTGAAGCAACAGCGGGAAACCATGTAAACCAGTGACAGGAAAGGCGAGACGAGTGACAAAACAACCCATTGGTCAGGCCTTTGTGTGACGCCCCTCTTGTCACGCCTTGGCATTACGCATCTATGAAAATCGTTTTTGCAGGCACTCCGGAATTCGCCGCCCAGGCCTTGGCCGCGCTGATCGCAGCCGGCCACGACATGCCGCTGGTGTTGACCCAACCCGACCGGCCGGCGGGGCGAGGCATGAAGCTGAAACCGAGCCCGGTCAAGGAACTGGCCCTGGCCCATGGCCTGACGGTCGGGCAGCCGGAAACGTTGAAGACGGCGACCGCGCGCCAGGCGATTGCCGATGTCGCTCCCGAGGTCATGGTGGTCGCCGCCTATGGCCTGATCCTGCCCGAGGACGTGTTGCTCATCCCCCGACAGGGCTGCATCAATATCCACGCCTCCTTGCTGCCCCGCTGGCGCGGCGCGGCGCCGATCCAGCGGGCCATCGAGGCCGGCGACAGCGAAACCGGCATTACCCTGATGCGGATGGACAAGGGGCTGGATACCGGCGCCCTGCTCAGTCGCCATCCGTTGCCCATCGCAGCGGACGACACGGCCGCCAGCCTGCACGACAAACTGGCGGCATTAGGCGCGGCGGCGATCGTCGATCTGTTGCCCCGGTTAGCCGAGACCCGCGCCTTTCCCCAGGATGATCGCTTGGCCTGCTATGCAACCAAGATCGGCAAGGACGAGGCGCAGATTGATTGGAGTCTGCCCGCCGAGGTGCTGGATCGTCGCATCCGCGCCTTCAACCCGTTCCCCGGCGCGGTCACTCAATTTCAGGGCGGGCCGCTGAAGATATGGCTGGCACGGCCGATTACCGGCGCCGGCAATCCGGGCGAGGTGTTGTCCGTCATCCCCTTGCGCGTGGCCTGTGGCGCAGGCGCACTGGAGTTGCTGGCGGTCCAGAAGGCGGGCGGCAAACGCCTGCCGGCGGCGGCCTACGTCGCTGGTAATCCGCTCCAGCCCGGACAACGCATGGGATAATTGATCTTCTTCGAGCCGCCCTTATCTTTACGGCGGTTGAATCTTTTTTCCGGAGTACACGGATATGTTGAATAACTGGCTCAAAACCTCCCTGTTGATGGCGGCTATCGTCGCCCTGTTCGGTACGGTCGGGATGTTGCTTGGCGGCGCCCAGGGCATGTTGATCGCCCTGCTGCTGGGCGGTGCAATGAACCTGTGGGCCTACTGGAACTCGGACAAGATGGTCCTGCGTCAGTACCACGCCCAGGAGGTCGATGCCCAGTCTGGCGGCGAGTATTACGCCATCGTTCAGGAACTGGCGCAGCGGGCGGCTTTGCCCATGCCTAAGGTCTACATCATCGACGAGGCCCAGCCCAATGCCTTCGCCACCGGCCGCAATCCGGAGCACGCCGCAGTGGCCGCCACGCGCGGCATACTGGCGATGCTCAGCGCCCGCGAGCTGCGCGGCGTCATGGCGCATGAACTGACCCACGTCAAGAATCGCGACATCCTCACCTCGACCATTTCCGCTACCGTGGCCGGCGCCATTTCCACCCTGGCCCAGTTCGGTATGTTCTTCGGCGGCGGCGACCGCGAACGGCCGAATTTCATCGTCCAGATAGCCATCATGATCCTGGCGCCGTTGGCAGCGATGCTGATCCAGATGGCCATTTCCCGCGCCCGCGAATTCGGCGCCGACCGAGGCGGCGCCGAGATTTCCGGCGACCCCGAGTCACTGGCCAGCGCCTTGCGCCGGATCGAGGCCCATGCCCAGGGCACGCCCATGGCGCCGGCCGAGATGCACCCCGAGACCGCCCAGATGATGATCGTCAACCCGCTCACCGGCGGCGACCTGAGCGGCTTGTTCCGCACCCACCCGGCCACCGAGGAGCGGGTCAGCCGCCTTCTGGCCATGGCCAAGCACGGCGTCTGAGTGACCGCCCCGCCCCGGATCGAACCGACGCATCGCCCAACCACGGCCAGGCAGTTGGCCGCCGAACTGGTCAACGCGGTCCTGCTCCAGGGCCGCAGTCTAACCGCAGCGCTCAACGCCGCGCGGCCAGAAGCCGATCCCCGAGTTTTGGCCGACGCCCAAGACCTGAGTTACGGCGTTATGCGCCATCTGGGCCGCCTGCGTTTCTTCCTCGACCGCTTGACCGACCGGCCGCCGAAACCGCCCGAATTGACCGGCCTACTGCTGACCGCGCTGTATGAACTGGACGGCCGGGATACCCCGGCCTATGCCGCAGTCAACGAGGCCGTGACACTGACTCAACAACTCTTTCCGCGGGCCAAGGGATTTGTCAATGCGGTATTGCGCAGCTTCATACGCGCCCGCATCGGCCTAGCTGCCAGCGCCGAACAAGTGCCAGAGGCTCGCTGGAATTTCCCCTCCTGGTGGATAACCAAGCTGCAAGGCCATTACCCCGACGCCTGGGCGGCCATGCTCGTCGCCATGAACGACCACCCGCCCATGACCTTGCGGGTCAACCTTCAGCGCACCACGGTCGCGGCCTATCTCGACCGGCTGGCGCAAGCCGGCCTGACCTGCCGGCAAATCGGGCCGACGGCGCTGGCGCTTGAACGGCCGGTACGGGTAGGCGCGTTGCCGGGTTTTGCCGAGGGCCTGGTCTCGGTCCAGGACTTGGGCGCGCAATATGCCGCCGAACTGCTGGACTGTGCCGACGGTATGCGGGTGCTGGATGCCTGCGCGGCGCCCGGCGGCAAGACGGCTCACCTGTTGGAGCGGCATCGACTCGACCTGTTGGCGCTGGATGACGATGCGGCACGTCTGGCCCAGGTAACCGAAACCCTGCGCCGGTTGGGGCTCGACGCCCAGGCTCAGGTCGCCGATGTCGGCCGGCCCGAACTCTGGTGGGATGGCCGGCCCTTCGACCGGATATTGCTTGATGCACCCTGTACCGCGTCGGGCGTGGCGCGTCGTCACCCGGATGGCAAATGGCTAAAGCGTTGCCGGGATGTGACCGCTTTGGCAAGTCGGCAGGCGCGCTTGCTGGATGCCGTTTGGCCGCTGCTCGGCCAAGGTGGTAGATTGCTGTATGCGACTTGCAGCGTTTTCCCCGAGGAAAACGCCGATCAAGTCGAGGCCTTCCTGGCCAGGCATCCCGATGCCCGCCGGGAACTAGTCAGCCTGCCCGATGGCCAGGCTGGGCAGCTACTGCCAAACGGTGACCACGACGGCTTTTTCTATGCTTCTATTGTCAAGGCGTGATTTCATTCGCTCGACTTGCGCGGTAGTCCTGGCGATCAGCGCCTGCGGCGCCTGGGCGAGCGATCTACTGCGCCTGAACCGGGCCGAATTGCAGTTGCGCGGTGACAACTACGTTCTGGTCGGCAGTTATGCCGTGGAACTGACCCCTACCCTGGAAGATGCCTTGCAAAAGGGCGTCGGGTTCACCTTCATCCAGGCCTTCGAGGCCGAGCGGCCCCGCGATTACTGGTTCGCCGAGGGTGTCACCGTGGTTCATCGCACCCGGCAACTGAGTTACAACGCCCTGCTGCGCCAATATCAATTGCAGGCGGGCGGCGTTCATGAAACCTTCGACACCCTGAGCGAAGCCTTGCGCGCCCTGGGTGATCTGGCCGATTGGCCGGTGCTGGAGCACCGGCAAGTCAGCAAGAAATATCTCTATCAGGCTCGGGTGCGCATGTATCTGGATGCCGCCAAATTACCCAAACCGCTGCAACTGAATGCCATCGCCTCGGAACGTTGGGATATGGACTCCGGCTGGCGGGAGTGGTCGTTCAGGCCGTAACCGAGCCGGCCCATGCTCTATCTCGCATTTGGCAGCCTGATCCTTGGCGCCTCCCTGGTCGGCTTGCTGGCCTTCTCGGCTGATAACTCCGGTTTTTTCGCCACCCATTTCGCCGCCCTGGTTGGGGTCGCCAGCGTGGCGACACTGGCCTTGGTCGCCCTGTTCGTCTATCAGGTCTATTCGCTATTGCGCCGCATCCGCAACGGGGTGTTCGGCGCCCGCCTGACCGCGAACATGTTCTGGATATTCGGCCTGATGGCTCTGCTGCCCGGCTTGGTGGTATATGCCTTGTCGGTCCAGTTTCTGGTCAATTCCATCGAATCCTGGTTCGATGTGCGCATGGAACAGGCCTTGGCGAGCGGCCTGTCGCTCGGCCAGTCGGCGTTGGGCAACCTGGAGGGCGAACTGGTCAAGAAGGCCGAAGGCATGGCCTTGCAGTTATCCGAATTACCCAGCGATAAACAGGGCGCTCGGCTTAACGAATTGCGCGAATCCCTTGGCGTCCAGGGCGTCACCCTGTTCGACGCCGATGGCCGGCTGCTGGCGTTCGCGTCCTCCGACAAAGCGGCGCTGACGCCGAGTAAACCGGAGCGGGTCGCCATCTGGCAGGCGAAACTGCAACAGCCCTGGTCGCGCACCGAACAAGACAATAATGGCCATTCGCTGGTCGTCCGGGTGGTCGTGCCGGTAAACCTGATCAGCCTGACTGAAAGCATCCGTCTACTCCAAGTCAATCAACCGGTCTCGGCCAAACTCGCCGAGGATGCCCAAAGCGTCGAGAAGGCGCACCGCGATTACCAAGAACTGGCGATCTCGCGCCTGGGCTTGAAACGCCTCTATGGGCTTTCGCTGACCATCGCCCTGGCCCTGTCGCTGTTTTCCGCCTTGTCGCTGGCCTATATCTTGTCCGAGCGGCTGGCGGCGCCGCTGCGGGTACTGGCCCGGGGCACCCGTGCCGTGGCACGGGGCGATTTCTCCCAAGTCAGCCCGAGCCGTTCCCGCAACGAATTGGGCATGTTGACCCAATCGTTCAATCGGATGACCCAGCAATTGTCCGAGGCGCGCGCCTCGGCCCAGGATAACCAGGATAAATTGCAGCAGGCCAATGCCTATCTGGAAAGCATCCTGGGCAGCATCAATACTGGCGTGGTGACGCTCGACCGCGCGCTCAAGGTGCGTTTGGTCAATCCCGCCGCTGCGGCCTTGCTCGGTGCGCCGCGCGAGTCGCTGGAAGGGCGCGCGTTGGCCGAATGGGGTGAACCCGGCGACAGTCTGCGGCACTTCGCCGGGGCTATGGCCGAGCGCTTCCTGGCCGTGCCTGGGCAACGCTGGCAGGAACAAATGGAATTGACCACCAGCGTCGTCGCCCGCGTCCTGCTGGCCCGCGGCACACCCCTAGCGGCTGGTGGCGCGGCCGAATTCGCCTTGGCGCTCGACGATATTTCCATGCTCATCCAGGCCCAGCGCGACGCCGCCTGGGGCGAGGTGGCCCGGCGTCTGGCCCATGAAATCAAGAATCCACTGACCCCCATCCAGCTTTCGGCCGAGCGCTTGCAGTTGAAACTGATCGATCAATTGGACGAGCACGCCCGGCGGATACTGACCAGGGCCACCAGCACCATCGTCGATCAGGTGGCGGCCATGAAGTCGCTGGTCGATGCCTTTGCCGAATATGCCCGCACGCCCTCGGTACAGGGCCAGGCCATGGATATCAACGACTTCGTCCTGGATGTCCTGGCACTCTACGAGCATCACGCCCCGGTTAAGACTGATTTGGCTGACCACCTGCCTTTGGTGTGGGGTGACCCCGCTCTGCTCAGACAGGTACTGGTCAACCTAATCAAGAACGCCGAGGAGTCTCTGACGGATACTGCCGCACCGAGTATCATGGTCAGGACATGCCCCACGACCGACGCGATAGGCCTCTGTGTGGAGGATAATGGCTCTGGTTTTCCGGAGTCGCTGATGAACCGATTGTTCGAACCTTACGCATCGACCAAGCCCAAGGGGACAGGGTTGGGACTGGCTATCGTGAAAAAGATCATTGAGGAACACCATGGCAGCATCGAAGTGCATAACCTGACGCCGCATGGCGCGGCGGTCTGCGTCACGCTGCCGATCGTGGAGGGCGGGCATGAGTGAAATCCTGGTGGTGGACGATGAACCTGGCATCCGCGATCTCCTTCAGGAGATACTGGAAGAGGAAGGCTATGAGGTCAGGCTGGCCGCAAACGGTGAAGAAGCGCGCGCGGCCCTCCAGGTAAAGGCGCCGGATATGGTCCTGCTCGATATCTGGATGCCGGATGTCGATGGCCTGACGCTGCTCAAGGAGTGGGTCGCCGGCGGCCAACTGTCGATGCCGGTGGTCATGATGTCCGGCCATGGCACCATCCATACTGCCGTTGAAGCGACCCGCCTCGGCGCCTTCGATTTTCTGGAAAAGCCGGTACCGTACAAGAAGCTGTTGCAGACAGTGGCGCGGGCGCTCGACTCGCGCCCGGCGAAGGACGCCCCTCCCGCCAGTCTGACGCGGCTAGGCGAGGGTGAGGTCGTGCGTCTGTTGGCCCTGCGCCTGCGCCAGGCGGCTCATGCCGGCTCGACCATCCTGCTGACTGGCGAGCAGGGGGCCGGGACCGACATCTGCGCCCGATTCCTCCATATCCCGGATACCCCCTGGGTCGTTCCGGAGGAAATGGGCGTTTTGGCTGAAAGTCCCTTGGACTGGCTGGCCGAAGCCAAGGACGGGACCCTGTTCTTGAGCGAGGTGGGGCGGCTCACCACGTTACAGCAGAAGGGTTTGTTGCTGCTGATTGGTCGGTGCCATGAATTCACCGTGCAACTGATCTGCGCTAGTAGCGAAAACCTGGCCAGCAAGGCCTTGGCCGGAGGGTATTCGCGCGATCTTTACAATGTACTGGCCCAGGTTGCGGTCCGGGTGCCGCCGCTGCGCGAGCACCGCGAGGATATACCGGCGCTGGCGGCGGCCGCGCTGGCCGAGAGTCTGGCCAGGACCGGCTTGGGGCCGAAGCTGTTTTCCGAAGCGGCGCTGGATCGCCTGGCGCGCCACGATTGGCCGGGTAACCTGGACGAATTGAACGGCGTGGTCAGCAATCTGGCCATGACCGAGTTGACCGAACTGATCGACCTGAAGGATGTCGAGGCGTTGCTCGGCGGCGGCGCCCAGATGGACGGCGGGGCGCTGGCGGAGTTGTTCATGCTGCCGCTCAAGGATGCCCGGGATGCCTTCGAACGGGCCTATCTGGAGGCCGTCCTGCGCGAATGCGGCAGCATGTCGCGGGCGGCGGAGCGTTCTGGCCTGGAACGGACCCATTTGTACCGGAAGCTCAAACAATTAGGCGTAAAATCGCCGGTCCGGAACGATCACCACTGACTGCTGTTCGTCCGTGTACGGACCTGATCGGGACAACTTATGAAGATCATCATTCTCGGGGCCGGCCAGGTTGGATCAAATCTGGCGGCCAGCCTGGTTTCCGAGGCCAACGACATCACCATGGTGGACATCGACGACGCCAAACTGGCGGCCCTGCAGGACCGTTACGATCTGCGCACCGTCTGTGGCCAGGCCTCGCACCCCTCGGTATTGCGCCAGGCCGGTGCCGATGACGCCGACATGCTGGTGGCGGTGACCCTGAACGACGAAACCAATATGGTGGCCTGCAAGCTGGCGGCCACCTTGTTCAACATCCCCACCAAGATCGCCCGCATCCGCGCCCAGGACTATATGCGAAACGAAGCCCTGTTCGCCCCGGAAAACATGGCCGTGGATTTTGTCATCAGCCCGGAAAAGGAAGTCTCCGATTACTTGCGGCGTTTGATCGACTACCCCGATGCCTTGCAGGTGGTCGATTTCGCCGAAGGCCGCATCCGGCTGGTCGCGGTAAAGGCCCATGGCGGTTTTCTGGTCGGCCATGAATTGCGTGAGTTGCGCGATCACTTGCGCTTCAACTTACGCGCATCCAATGACGATAACCTGCACGCACTGGATGCCCGGGTCGCCGCCATTTTCCGTCATGGCCAGCCCTTGGCGCCCAGGGGCGGCACGATCATTCAGGATGGCGACGAGGTCTTCTTCATCGCGGCAACGGAACATATCCGGGCGGTCATGAAGGAGATGCGGCGCACCGATCAGTCCGTTCGCCGGGTCATGATTGGTGGCGGCGGCAACATCGGCAGCCGCCTGGCCGCTGAACTGGAAGGCGATTACCAGGTCAAGCTCATCGAGCATAACAAGAAGCACTCACAGGTTTTGGCCGAGCGTTTGACCAGCACCCTGGTGCTGGTCGGCGACGCGACCGACGAAGACCTGCTGCAACAGGAAAATGCGGAGGACATGGACGTCTTCTGCTCCCTGACCAACGATGATGAGGACAACATCATGTCGGCCCTGCTGGCGAAGCGGATGGGCGCGAAAAAGGTGATCGCCCTAATCAATCGCAGCAGCTACGTCGACCTGTTGCAGGGCGGCGAGATCGACGTGGCGCTTTCTCCGGCCCAGGCCACGCTCGGGCCGCTGCTGACCCATATCCGCCATGGCGACATGGCGGTCGTCCACAGTCTCAGGCGCGGCGCGGCCGAGGCTATGGAGGTGGTGGTGCATGGCGATACCAAGACATCCAAGCTCATCGGCCGACGCATCGAACAGATCGACCTGCCGGAAGGCGTGTCCATCGGCGCCATTGCCCGGGGCGATGAGGTCATCATCGCCCACCATGACACGCTGATTGAGCCGGAGGATCACCTGATCCTGTTCATCCCCAACAAGCGGATGATCCCCAAGGTGGAAAAGCTGCTCCAAGTGGGATTCGGGTTCTTCTAAACCGTGTACAAGCTCTTTCCCATCGCCCACATCCTGGGGCTGACGCTGATGCTATTCAGTCTGACCTATCTGTTGCCGATAGGCACGGCGGCCTATTACTCGGATGGCACGCTGACCGAGTTCACTGAGTCGATGGCGATCAGTTTTTTTATCGGCCTGACGCTCTGGCTGGGAACCCGGCGTTACCGACGTGAACTCAAGCCGCGCGACGGTTTCGCCCTGGTGGTGCTGCTCTGGACCGGAATGGCGGCGGTAGCGACTTTCCCGTTGCTGAAGACCATACCAGGCCTCAGTTTCACCGATGCCTATTTTGAAACCATTTCCGGCATCACCACCACCGGTTCCACGGTGCTATCCGGGCTTGATAGATTGCCGCCGGCGATCAATCTGTGGCGCGGCGAACTGGTCTGGCTGGGCGGCATGGGCCTGATCGTGCTGGCCGTGGCCATTCTGCCCCTGCTCGGTGTCGGCGGCATGCAGATATACAAGGCGGAGACGCCAGGACCGATGAAGGACACCAAGCTCACCCCGCGCATCACCGAGACCGCGAAAGGGTTGTGGTTGGTTTATTTCGGCATTACCGTCGCTTGTAGCCTGGCCTATTGGGCTGCCGGGATGACCCCCTTCGATGCCGTCATGCACGCCTTCTCCACCATGGGACTGGGCGGCTTTTCCTCACACGATGCCTCATTTGGCTATTTTGATTCACCCTCGATCGAACTGGTCAGCATACTGTTTATGCTGATCGCCGGGGTAAACTTCGCCACCCACTTCCTCGCCCTGCGCAGGCTCACCTTTAGCCCTTACCGGGATGATCTAGAGGCGCGCTGGTTCTGGTTGGTCACCCTGGTGAGCGTGGTCGGACTGGCGTTGTTCCTCTGGCGGCACCAGGTCTACCCGGATTACCTCACCGCGCTGCGCTACGCCGCCTTCAATACGGTATCGATTGCCACATCGACCGGGTTCTCCAACACCGACTTCAATCTGTGGCCGATCTTCGCGCCGCTATGGATGTTGTTCCTGTCCTCCTTCGCCTCCAGCTCGGGCTCGACCGGCGGTGGCATCAAGATGATCCGAGCCCAATTGCTCATCATGCAGGCGCTGCGCGAGTTCTCCAAGTTGATCCACCCGCGCGCCATGCTGCCGGTGAAGATTGGCCACAGATTGGTCGCCAACCAGGTTATTTATGCCGTGCTGGCTTTCTTTTTTCTCTATATTGGCAATCTTGCCCTGCTAACCATGCTCCTGGCCGCCAGCGGCCTCGATATAGTCACCGCCTTTTCGGCCGTGGTCGCATCGATCAACAACACGGGGCCAGGTCTGAACCAGGTCGGCCCGGCCGTTACCTACGCCGTGCTAACTGATTTCCAGACTTGGGTCTGCATCTATGCCATGCTGATCGGCCGTCTCGAACTGTTCACCTTTCTGATCCTGCTGACGCCGGGGTTCTGGAAAAAGTGAGCGCGGTTGGGAAGCGCGGGGAAATGCCGGAAGCCGGCCTAGCCGGGCTCAGCGAAACCGGTACGTCGGAGGATGACGGCGACCGGTCCATAGGCTAACATCGACCATCGTTCACATTCGTAAGGAGTCGGCATATGGCACGCACGGTGCAATGCGTCAAACTGGGCCGCGAGGCTGAAGGCCTGGATTTCCCGCCCTACCCGGGCGACCTGGGCAAGCGCATCTTCGAAGGCGTCTCCAAGGAAGCGTGGCAGGGCTGGGTGCGGCTGCAAACCATGATTATCAACGAGAACCGCCTCAATCTGGCCGATGCCCAGCACCGCAAGTACCTGATGGAACAGGCCGAGAAATACTTCTTCGGCGAAGGCATCGGCGCGCCTCAAGGCTACATCACGCACTAATGTCCGAGGACAAAACCACCCATTTCGGTTTTCAGACCGTCGCCGAAGCGGCCAAGGCGGCCAAGGTGGCGGAGGTCTTTCATTCCGTGGCCAACCGCTACGACGTGATGAACGACCTCATGTCGGTCGGCCTGCACCGGGTCTGGAAGCGCTTCCTGCAATTGAAGGCCAATGCCCGCCCCGGGATGCGCTGCCTGGATATCGCCGGCGGCACGGGCGACGTCTCCCGCCTGCTCGCCAAGGATGTCGGCCCCACGGGCCAGGTCTGGTTGACCGACATCAATGGCTCCATGCTGGGCGTCGGTCGAGATCGCCTGCTCGACGAAGGCATGATGCTGCCGACGGCCCAGTGCGATGCCGAGAAACTGCCCTTCCCTGACGACTATTTCGATCTGGTGACTGTTGCCTTCGGTCTGCGCAACATGACTCACAAGGAGGCCGCGCTGGCCGAGATGCTGCGGGTGCTGAAACCCGGCGGCCGCTTGATGGTGCTGGAATTCTCCAAGGTCTGGAAGCCATTGACGCCGCTCTACGACCTCTATTCGTTCCAGGTCTTACCCCGTCTGGGCGAGGCAGTGGCGAAGGACTCAGCCAGCTACAAATACCTGGCCGAGTCGATCCGGATGCACCCCGACCAGGAAACCCTCAAGGAGATGATGGCGCAAGTCGGCTTTAAACGGGTCGATTACCACAACCTCACAGCCGGTGTGGTCGCCCTGCACGTTGGTTACAAGGTGTGATGGGAAGCGCTTCAATCCAACGCCACATAAACCACATCGACAATTTCCAGTTCCCTCGGTCCGCCGGGTGACTGGAAGCGTATCGTCTCTCCCCGCTCGGCCTTGAGCAAAGCCCTGGCCAACGGCGAGATCCAGGAGATGCGGCCGCGGCCCGGGTCGGCCTCGTCTATACCAACCAGGCTGTAAATTGCCTCGACGCCCAATTCGTCAATCACCGTCACCGTGGCGCCAAAATAGATCACATCGGTTGCCTCGTGGTCACGCGGATCAACCACCACCGTATTTTCTAAACGCTTAGTCAGGAAGCGTATGCGACGATCGATCTCGCGCAAGCGTTTCTTGCCGTAGATGTAGTCGCCATTCTCTGAGCGGTCACCATTGCCAGCCGCCCAGGACACCACGTTTACAACTTCGGGGCGCTCCTTGCGCATCAGATTGGACAATTCAGCCTGCATCCGGGCATGACCCCATGGCGTCATGTAGTTCTTGATACCGGCCGGAAGCCGGGCAACTGCGTCGTCTTCATCTTCGGCCTCGGCGGCTTCGTTGGCTACGAACGCCTTGCTCATTCAGAAGCGGGCGGCCGACCGTCATACACCAGCCCCGCGCGGCGATCGAGATAGAAATCGCGGGTAAACTCGTACTTGTCCAGTGCGGCCTCCTCCAAGGCCGCCAGGGCATCCATCTTGTCGGCACGCTGACCAATCAGTTGCAGCCCAAGGGCGTCATTACGGCTGGCAACGTCCTTGATCTGGTAAACCGGATCGGTGAAATGACTGTCCACCGCAAGGCCCAGTCCATCGCGAAAACTGCTAGGCCCGAAAATTGGCAGGACTAGATAAGGGCCATTGGCGAAACCCCAACGCCCCAGGGTTTGGCCGAAGTCCTCGTTGTGCTTCTGAAGGCGCATCTCGGTGGCGATATCGAACAGGCCCATAAAGCCGAAGCTTGAGTTGACGGCAACCCGCATGAGATCGGACGAGGCGGCTTGTATCTTGAATTGCAGCAAATTGTTGGCAAATTCAGTTGCGTCGTCCAGATTGGAAAAGACATTCCGAATCCCATTTTGAACCAGCCGCGGCAGGGCGGTCTTGTAGCCCTTGGCAAGCGGCTTGACGACGGCCTTGTCCACGCCTTCGTTAAAAGAGAACACCGCGCGATTCATCGATTCAAGCGGGTCACGCGAATCGCGCTCGGCGACGCTAGCGCAGCCGGCCGTCAAGGCGGCGGCAAGCGCAATGATCACAAGCGTGTAAGTGCGGCTTTTCATGTCAAGAAATCTAGAGTGGTTTTAAATTTTAAGGTTCCTTATTTTACTATTTCGACTCGGCCACGGTGAGGCAAAAACAGTAAAATGCGCTTTACATGTCGATGACCTGTAGTTAGAATTCGCGCCTCTTTTGGGGGTATAGCTCAGCTGGGAGAGCGCTTGCATGGCATGCAAGAGGTCAGCGGTTCGATCCCGCTTACCTCCACCAAAAAGATTTAATTAAGCGATCCGCGCAAGCTGGTTGCACTAGGTCAAGTCCCCATCGTCTAGAGGCCTAGGACATCGCCCTTTCACGGCGGTAACCGGGGTTCGAATCCCCGTAGGGACGCCAGTAGTATCAAGGGCTTACGGAAACGTAAGCCCTTTTTTTTTGCGCCGCAATCAGATTTGACCATCCTGTTGGTGCCGGCTCTGGTGATATTGACAAGCCATCAATGCGAGGCAGATACTGGATAACAAGACTTACGAGTCTTGTTCTCTCTTTAGGATCGGCCAATGAAAACGAAGATCGTCACATTCTGTCTGTTGTTTTTTTCTGCGAGCATCGTCCTGGGGCAGGGCGGGGTAAAAAAGAAACGGCCGTTGCCTCATGAGTATGGCCAAGTAGTCATGGACATTTACTCCACTGGGGCGGGGATGGCCCCCGTCATCTTCGACCACTGGCTTCATCGGGCGCAGTTTACCTGTAGGCTTTGTCATGTGGACCTAGGGTTTTCAATGAAGGCGAACACAACCGGAGTAACTGCGGCAGATAATATGAAGGGCTATTACTGTGGTGCCTGTCATAACGGAAAAATGAGCCACAATAATCGTACTGTCTTCGAGTCGTGTTCAAAAGACTTGACTGTAGATCAGAAACGCTGCGATCGCTGCCATTCCCAGGATCGGTATGCAAAAAAAGACTATGATTTTTATACCTACACGGAAAAGTTTCCCAAAGAGCGTTTTGGCAATGGCATCGACTGGGAAAAGGCCGAAAGCGATGGCGTAATCAAGCTGGTCGATTATCTCGATTGGGTATCGATAAAAAGGCGTCCGTTGCCTATGCTCAAGGATTTCTCAATTCATCCCAAGGTAAGAGGGATGCCGGATATTGTCTTCTCGCACAAGAAACACACAGCCTGGAATGGCTGCGAATTGTGCCATCCGGATATATTTCCAAGTGTAAAAGTCGGTAGCCGACCTTACTCGATGGTTGAGATATTCGAAGGTAAGTTCTGCGGTACCTGCCATACCTCAGTCTCGTTCCCACTTACCGATTGTCAGAGATGCCACACAAAACTCGCTCAGTAGTAATCGGGCTTATTTTATTGGGTCTTTTCGCTATTGTGGCCCCACGAATTTCCTTGGGCAACTGGGATCTGCCGCCGGTTGCCGACCCATGGGAATATGGAAACCTGCTTATCAATCGGACGTCAGAAAAGAATGGCATGAAGCCGGTGACCTTTTCACACTGGATACATCGCCAAAGATATACATGCAGGGTCTGCCATTTCGAACTCGAATTCAATATGAAGGTGAATACGACCGAAATAACAGAAAAAACCAATAAAGCGGGTATGCATTGCGGTTCATCAAGCTGTCATGACGGCAAAACCGCATTTGGTCATGTAAAACCGAATTGCGTAAAGTGCCATAATGGAAACAAGGCTTATGGCGTGGAAAAATTTGCTGAACTGGCAACACAATTACCTAAGGCCAATTATGGCAACCGTATCGATTGGACAGCGGCCAAGAGTGGTGGCTTTATTAACCCACAGAACTATATCTCAATCAAACCAGCCGAAGGCATTTCTTTCAAAGAAAATCTAACCCTTAATGCCGAATGGTCTGGCGTTGCCGATGCTGTTTTTCCGCACAACATTCACATAGAATGGCTCGACTGCAATAATTGTCACCCCGACATATTCAATATCAAGAAAAAAACCACAAAACATTTTGAGATGGTGCGCATCATCAGTGGCGAATTTTGTGGCGTTTGTCACCTAAGCGTCGCGTTTCCGATCCAACGCTGCAAGGCGTGCCACACAACGATGAAATCGGAAAAGAAATAGAGGCGGCCGTCGTCCGCATCAACCGCGCAGTGCTTGTGTCCATGTGGGTTTTAAGACTTCGTGAGACGGCTTGATACTGAAATTTGGTGCCCGGAGCCGGGGTCGAACCGGCACGCTATCACTAGCGCGGGATTTTGAGTCCCGTGCGTCTACCAATTCCGCCATCCGGGCAGGGGTAGGGCAGCGATTATCGCGAAAAGCGGGGGGCGATGGCAACGTATAATCCGCCCCTCATCATGAAAACCAGCGATTTTGATTACTTTTTGGCGGACGATCTCATCGCCCGCTACCCCTTGCCCGACCGCACAGCCAGCCGTTTGCTCCATGTGGACGGCCCCGCCAAGCGGTTCGAGGACCGTCTGTTTGCCGATCTGCCCGCCTTTTTTAAGCCTGGCGATCTGCTGATATTCAACGATACCCGGGTCATCAAGGCGCGCCTGTTTGGCGAGAAGGCGACCGGCGGCCGGGTCGAGGCGTTGGTCGAACGGGTGTTATCCGACCGGGAGGCGCTGGCCTTCATTCGTGCCAGCCACAAGCCCAAGCCGGGGGCGCGGCTGCGTTTCTCGGATGCGTTTGAGGCGGAGGTTGTGGAACGCCAGGATGATCTATACCGGCTGGCTTTCGACCCGACCAGGACAGTGCTGTCGTGGCTGGACCAATATGGCCTGCTGCCGTTGCCGCCCTATATTGACCGGGCGGCTGAGGTCAGTGACGATGCCCGTTATCAGACCGTCTATGCCCGCGATCCGGGCGCCGTGGCGGCGCCGACGGCGGGACTGCATTTCGACCAGGCGATGCTGACGCGGTTGCAAGAGGCGGGCGTCGAGACCGCCTTTGTGACCCTGCATGTCGGCGCCGGCACCTTCCAGCCGGTACGGGTGGAGGCTATCGCCGATCACCACATGCATAGCGAGTGCTATGAGATTCCTGTCGCCACGGTAGCGGCCGTGGCCAAGGCCCAAGCGGCTGGCGGTCGGATAGGCGCGGTGGGCACCACCAGCCTGCGCGCCCTGGAGTCGGCGGCGCGCGCGGGCGAGTTGAAGGCCGGCGCCGGCGAGACCGACATCTTCATCACGCCGGGCTACAAATTCCGGCTGATCGAGCGCCTGGTCACCAATTTTCACTTGCCCAAATCCACGCTGCTCATGCTGGTGTCAGCCTTCGGCGGCCACGACTTGATGCGTCGGGCCTATGACCATGCGGTGGCGGAGCGCTACCGCTTCTTTAGTTACGGCGACGCCATGCTGATCGAGAAAAATGATGAAATTTGATCTACTGACCACCGACGGCGGCGCCCGACGCGGCCGGTTGGAACTGGCCCATGGTCGCGTCGAGACCCCGGTATTCATGCCGGTTGGTACCGTCGGTGCGGTGAAGTCGGTGACCCCGGACGAGGTCAAAGCGCTGGGCGCCCAGATCGTTCTCGGCAACACCTTCCATCTTTGGCTGAGGCCGGGGCTGGAGGTGATCGCCGCTTTTGGCGGGCTGCATGGGTTCATGCACTGGGGCGGGCCAATCCTGACCGACTCGGGCGGCTTTCAGGTCTACAGCCTGACCCACCTGCGCAAGATCACCGAAGAGGGCGTGCGCTTTGCCTCGCCGCTGGATGGCGCCCGGCTGATGTTGACGCCGGAACAGTCGATGGCGATCCAGCGCACGCTGAACTCGGACATCGTCATGATCTTCGATGAATGCACGCCCTATCCAGCCGACTGGGAGACGGCGAAGGCGTCGATGGAACTGAGCCTGCGCTGGGCC
Source organism: Hydrogenophilales bacterium CG12_big_fil_rev_8_21_14_0_65_61_21 (assembly GCA_002782005.1). GTDB lineage: Bacteria > Pseudomonadota > Gammaproteobacteria > Burkholderiales > Thiobacillaceae > Parasulfuritortus. The sequence goes on from PFGT01000012.1 coordinate 30,689, forward strand.
GCACGTTCCAAGACGGCTCATGCCGGCAACCCCAACGCCTTGTTCGGCATCGTCCAGGGCGGCATGTTTGAAGACCTGCGCGATAATTCAGTACAAGAGTTGACCCGGATCGGTTTCGACGGCTACGCCATTGGCGGCCTCTCAGTCGGCGAACCGAAGGCCGACATGGCGCGCATCCTGACCCATACGGCGGCGCAACTGCCGACCGACCGGCCACGCTACCTGATGGGTGTCGGTACGCCGGAAGACATCGTGTTCGCCGTCGGCCAGGGCATCGACATGTTCGACTGCGTGATGCCGACCCGCAACGCCCGCCATGGCGTGCTGTTCACCCGCTATGGCAACCTGCACATCAAGAATGCCCGGCACCGCACCGACCCCGGCCCCCTCGACCCGAGTTGCGACTGCTATACCTGCCGCAATTTCAGCCGTGCCTATCTGCACCACCTGTTCCGGGTCGGCGAGTCGCTGGCCGGGCGGCTCAACACCATCCACAACCTGCATTATTACCAGACCCTGATGCGGGAGCTGCGGCTCGCCATCGAGTCGGGTGGCTTCACCGACTATGTTGCCACCTTTAATAATGACCGCCAGGCCGCATGTTAGAATCCCCAAAATTTTAATATGGAGCTTGAGATGTTGATTTCATCTGCCTTTGCCGCCGACCAGGCCGCTCAACCGAACCCAGTCATGCAGTTCCTGCCGCTAGTTGTTATCTTCGTGGTCTTTTATTTCCTCATCATTCGGCCCCAGATGGCGCGTAGCAAGGAGCAGAGGAAGATGCAGGAGTCATTGCAGAAGGGCGACGAGGTGGTTACCGCCAGCGGCCAGTTGGGCAAGGTCGTGAAACTGTCCGAGCAATATGCAACGCTGGATATTGGCGGTGGCACTGAAAGCGTTTTTCTGCGCAGCGCCATCCAGACCGTGCTGCCCAAAGGCACGATCAAGGATCTATGAGTACCGGCGACAACGCGACGAGTAAGCAACTCGCGCACCTGTCACCCGTCCGCCACTCGTAACTTGTCACTTTGTCACTAGAAAAATGAACCGTTATCCGCTCTGGAAATATGTGCTCGTCGCCGTCTCCGTGGTGATTGGCTTGCTCTACACCCTGCCCAATCTGTTCGGCGAAGTGCCGGCCGTTCAGGTCTCCCCGGTACGGACCACCGAGAAGCCGGATGCAGCCCTGATGCAGCGTGTCGAAGGGCTGCTGAAACAGTCCGGGATCGCAAATACCGGGCTGATGCTTGACGAGCACGGCGTCAAGGCCCGGTTTGCCGATGCCGATAGCCAGATCAGGGCCAAGGATATTGTGCAAACCGCCTTGGGCGCCGATTACACCGTGGCCTTGAACCTCTTGCCGGCCTCTCCTGCCTGGCTGACCGCGATCGGCGCATTGCCCATGTACCTCGGTCTGGACTTGCGCGGTGGGGTTCATTTCTTGTTGCAGGTCGATATGGTCAAGGCGTTGGAAAAGGCGGCCGAGCGCTATCAGGGCGACATCCGCACCTTGTTGAGGGAAAAGAAGATTCGCTATTCTGGCGTGTCCCGCGAGGGCAATATTGTCACCATCCGGTTTGCCGATGCCGCGACCCGCGACCAGGCCCGGCCGGTCATTGAGGCCGCCTATTCCGACCTGCAACTGGCCGATGCCGCAACCGCCAACGGCGTCGTCTTGGTCGCCAGTCTCAAGGAAACCGCCAAGATCAAGACTCAAGAATATGCCTTGCAGCAGAACCTGACCACGTTGCGTAATCGGGTCAACGAGCTGGGCGTGGCCGAGCCAGTCATCCAGCAGCAAGGCTTGGACCGCGTGGTGGTCCAATTGCCGGGCGTACAGGATACCGCCAAGGCCAAGGAGATACTGGGCCGTACCGCGACCCTGGAAGTCAGGCTGGTGGACGATGAGGCCATGCAGGACCCAGCCCGCCTGCAAGCCGCCGCCGCCGGCCAGGTGCCGTTTGGCGACGAACTCTATTACGAACGCGACCGGCGGCCGATTTTGGTGAGGAAGACCGTCATCCTGACCGGCGATTACATCACCGACGCCCAACCCGGTTTCGACAACAATAGCCAGGCCGCCGTACACATCAATCTGGATGGCCGCGGCGCCCGGATATTCCGCGACGTAACCCGTGAAAATGTCGGCAAGCGCATGGCTATCCTGCTGATCGAAAAGGGCAAGACCGAGGTGGTCACCGCTCCCGTGATCCGCGAGGAAATCGGTGGCGGTCGGGTGCAGATTACCGGCATGGACACGGTTCAGGAATCCAAGGACGTCGCCCTGCTGTTGCGCGCCGGTGCCCTGGCGGCGCCTATGGACATCGTCGAAGAACGCACGGTCGGCCCCAGCATGGGCGCGGACAATATCGCCAAGGGCTTCCATTCCAATCTATGGGGTTTCATGGCAGTAGCGGTATTCATGGTCTTCTATTACCGGGTATTCGGGATTTTTTCCATGCTGGCGCTGACCGCCAACGGCCTCTATCTAATGGCGCTGCTGTCTATGCTCCAGGCCACCTTGACCCTGCCCGGTCTGGCCGGTATCGCCCTGACCCTGGGTATGGCTATCGACGCCAACGTGCTGATTAACGAGCGTATCCGGGAAGAACTCCGCCAAGGCAACTCGCCCCAGGCGGCCATCGCCGCCGGCTACGATCGGGCCTTCGACACCATTCTCGACTCTAACATCACCTCGCTAATCGCCGGTCTGGCCTTATTCTGGCTCGGTTCCGGACCGGTGCGCGGCTTCGCCGTGGTGCTCTGTATCGGCATCCTGACCTCGATGTTCAGCGCGGTGACGGTGTCCCGCGCCCTGGCCAACCTGACCTATGGCCGCCAGGCACGGCTCACCAAGGTAGCCATCTAATAATCATTTAAGGCGATAGCCATGATCGAATTTTTCCATCTAAAAAAAGACATCCCGTTCATGCGCTACGGGCGCGTGACCACGACCATTTCCCTGATTACCTTTATCGTCGCCGTCTGGGCGCTGGCGGCCAAGGGCCTTAATCTGGGCGTCGATTTCACCGGCGGCACGGTACTGGAGGTGAGCTACCCGCAGGCGGCGCAGATCGACCGGGTACGCAGCGCGGTGGAGCATCTGGGTTATAAGGAGGTGGCGGTGCAGAACTTCGGTTCGGCACGCGATGTGTTGATTCGCCTGCCAGCCAAACAGCGCGCGAGCGGCGCCCAATTGAGCGAGCAGGTTATGGGCGCCTTGAAGGCCGAGACGCCCCAGGTGGAACTGAAGCGGGTCGAGTTCATCGGCCCGCAGGTGGGCAAGGAACTCTATGACAATGGGGCGCTGGCGTTGCTGGTTGTGTCCATCGGTATCATGGCCTACCTGGCCTTGCGCTTTCAATGGAAGTTCGCCCTGGCCGGCATCATTGCCAACATGCACGACGTGGTCATCATCCTGGGCTGTTTTGCCCTTTTCCAGTGGGAATTTTCCCTGACTGTACTGGCCGGCGTGCTGGCCGTTCTGGGTTATTCGGTCAACGAATCGGTGGTGGTCTTCGACCGGATTCGGGAAAACCTGCGCAAGATGCGCAAGACCGAGATACCAGCCATTATCGACAACGCCATTACCGCCACCATGTCGCGGACCGTGATTACCCACGCCATGACCCAGATGATGGTGCTGGCGATGCTGTTCCTGGGCGGCGAGGCCTTGCATTACTTTGCTGTGGCCCTGACCATCGGCATCCTGTTCGGTATTTATTCATCGGTGTTGGTGGCCAGCCCGATCGTCCTGTTCCTGGGGGTCTCGCGCGAGGACTTCATCAAACCGGCCAAGCAAGAGGCCGAGGCGATGGTTTAACGAGCGCGTCTCGCCGGCAGCAACGGCATCCGCATGGATTGGCTCCCCCAGCTTCTCGATCTGGTTCTGCACCTTGACGTCCATCTGACGGCCTTCGTGACCCAGCATGGAGCCTGGGTCTATGGCCTGTTGTTTCTCATCATATTCATGGAAACGGGCCTGGTGGTGACTCCATTCCTGCCGGGCGATTCGCTTCTGTTTGTGGCCGGGACGGTGGCGGCGGCGGGCGGCATGAACCTGGCCTGGTTGATCCTGACCCTGGTTGTGGCGGCACTCTGCGGCGACAACGTCAATTATTGGATCGGTCGCCTGCTCGGGCCCCGGCTGTTCAAGCGGGAAAATAGCCGGTGGCTGAAACGGGAAAACCTGGACCGCAGTCATGCGTTCATGGAGCGCCACGGCCCCAAGGCCATCATCATCGCCCGTTTCGTGCCCATCGTCCGTACCTTTGTGCCGTTTGTCTGTGGCATTGGCCGACTGACCTACCGGCGTTTTCTTGGTTTCAGCCTGCTCGGCGCCCTGCTCTGGGTTGGGCTGCTGGCGCCGGCCGGGTACTACTTCGGCGGCCTGGCCGTGGTTAGGAACAACCTCACCGCCGTCATCTTGTTGATTGTTCTCATCTCTCTGTTGCCAGGGCTATTCGAATACCTGCGCCACGGTCGTCACCCGGTCGCCTAAAGTTTTTCGCCAAACTGCCGATAACCTGAGCAGACACAGAATCAGGTCTCGGAAGTGTTTGAATCATGACTAATGGTATAACCAACGACTCGCCTTTGACGGGCGATGCGGTTGCCGCGCTGGACCGCCAGTTGGCGGCCTCGCTGAATGATATTGGCATCCCGCCCAGGCCGCGCATACTGGAGCTGATCGTTCTGGAGGCGCGGGCCGACGAGCCGGATTTCAATTATCTGGCCGAGCTTATCCGCGCCGATGTGGCGTTGGCGGCGGGCCTGATCAAGACTGCCAATTCGCCGTTCTTCGGTTACCGGCAAAAAACCCGTAACGTTCGCGATGCCCTGGCCATGCTTGGTCTCAAGGCGGCTGGCAATGCCGTCGCGGCCTTGATCTTACGCCGGGTGTTTCCGCCGCCACCGCAACTGCAACGATTTTGGGATGCCTCCGAGCGTACCGCCCAGTTGGCCGCTTGGCTGGTTCAGAAGGTGGGCGTGAGATTTGGCGTAAACGGCGAAATGGCCTACACCTTCGCCTTGTTCCGTGACTGCGGCATCCCCATCTTGCTACGCCGTTTCAGTGGCTATATCGAGACGCTGGGCCTGGCCAATGCCGATCCGATCCGGCCATTCACGGCGGTGGAGGAAGCGGCTACATCGACCAACCACGCCGTCATCGGCGCCTTGATGGCCCAGAGCTGGTGGCTGCCCGACGAGTTGTTCGTCGCGATCCGCCGGCACCATGATTTTACGGCCCTGGATAGCTTGACCGAGGGCGTGCAAGGTTCAAGCGCTCGACTGATTGCCCTGGCCCAGTTGGCGGAGAAATTGCATCAGACCGAGACCGGTATGAATCAGACGCGGGAATGGGATAAGTTGGGCGGCATCTGCCTGTCTATCCTGGGGCTGGGCGAATCGATCCAGCCGGAGATGATGGCTGAGGCCAAGGAATTCATGGCCAATCTGGCAACCTTTTAGAGCCGCCGGGCGATGGCCTGGTCGCCCTCAACGGACCTCCAGGTCATGTTCCAGGTCGATGGTTTCGCCGCCGGCCTGGGCCAATAGGATATGCGCTACCCAGTGGCCAGCCGCCAGGCCGGGCAGGGTGCCGTGGTAGCCGCCGAGGCCGCCAGTCAGGGCTAGTGCCGCCTCGCCTCGTTGCCCCGGGTGATGCAATTCCAGGTTCACCACTATATTTTCCACCGGACGCATAGCGCGGTCGCTGACCCGCACGACTACCGGCGTCGCGACACCGGCATGTATTCCATTCAGGCCGACAATCGATAGTTGCCAGCCCCGTTGGGCCAGCTTGTTCTGCATCAGTAGGTGGTGGGCGATACCGGTGGCCGCGTCCTGATTGTGCTCGACCACGCCGGAGAAGCCGGTATGGATCGTTGCCCCACGGCTATCGGGCAGCAACAGCACGGCCAGTGCGGGCGGCAAGCCCTGGCGAGCGATATAGACGAAGGTGCCCATAATCAGGGTGATGGCCACAAAGAACCCGATCAGCAGCTTGGGGACCCAGTGCATATTGAGGCTATGGTCGGCCCTGGCCCCATACAACAAACCGAACATGAGCGCCACGGTCGGATACGCGATCAGGTGGATGGCGATCGCATCTAATCCGGGCCGGTATCGGCCGGCATAGGCCATATAGATCAGGGAAGGAAGCGCGGCGGCGATCACGGCGGACCAGAAGTTGGCCAGCCGGCCCAGGCGGCCCAGGCCGTATAGCACGGCGCTGAGCAACATGCCGCCGAATAGGCTGATGAACAGGCTCATTTCTCGCTTTGGGTAAAGAAGCGGGCTGGGGCGATGGCCACTTCACCCTTACGGTTGGCGATGGTGAAGGTGAAGCCCTTGACCTGCTCGGCGGCCTCAGGATTTAGCTTGACGCTGGCCTGGACAATGACGCTTTTGCCGTTGCGGATGGTTATCTGCGGGAAATTGCCCAGGTCCAGGGCATTTGGCGGCAGCCCCTGAGCCGTGACGGTGTAGGTTTCCGCGCTGCCGGATAGGTTGGTCAGGCGGATCTGGTAGCGGTTGCGGATGCTGCCGTCGGACAACAGGACGTAGAGCGGCTGGCGAATCTGCTGGACGCTGTACTCGAAGCTTTCCTTGTGTTCGATGTCGTAGACCAGATAGCCGGTCATCAAAACGATGGCCAGGCCGTAGCCGATCACCTTCAACCGTTTCCAGTCCAGCTTGACCTGGGCCGGTTCAGGCCGTGCCAGGTTGACCTCCGAGTCGTAGCGCACCAGCCCGCGCGGATAGGCCATCTTGTCCATGATGGTGTTGCAGGCATCGACGCACAGGCCGCAGGCAATACATTTGTATTGCAAGCCGTCGCGAATGTCGATGCCGACCGGGCAGACCTGCACGCATAAGCCGCAGTCGATGCAGTCGCCATGACCGGCCTGGTGACGATCGGTCAAGGTGCGCAGACCGGCCGTGGCTGAGGCGCGGCCCTGCTCGCCCTCGCCCCGGCGGCGGTCGTAATGCACGGTGAGCGTTTCCGGGTCGTACATGGCGCTCTGGAAGCGGCCGTATGGGCAGATGAAGGTACAGACATGCTCGCGCAACACCCCGGCCGCCAAGTAGGTGGATAGGGTCAATGCCGCCACCGCGATATAGGCCGCGCTGGCGGCCTGTCCAGTAAAGAAAGTGGACACCAGTGCCGGCGCGTAGCCGAAATAGAGCACGAAGGTCAGCGCGGTCCAGAAGGCCAAGGCTAGCCATATGAACCTGGTCAGGCCGACCTTTATCAGCTTGTCACGCGCGCTCCAGGGTTCCCGCAGCAGGCGCAGGCGGGCTGGACGTTCACCCTGGATCAGGCGTTCGATCCAGATGAAGGCATCGGTCCATAGGGTCTGAAAGCAGAAATAGCCACAAAAAGCTCGACCTGCCAGGGCGGTGATGAAGAACAGGATGACGGCCGCGATGAACAGCAGCATGGATAGCCAGAATATATCCTGTGGATAAACGGTCAGATCGAAAATCAGGTAGCGCCGACCTGGAATGTCAAACATGATGGCCTGGGAGGGCGCGTCGGCACGGCTCCAGGGCAGCCAGGGCAGCAGGAAATAGACCGCTAAACTGAGCAGCAGTATGGCCGATTTGAAGTTGCGGAAAGCGCCCCGGATCGAGCGCGGCACTACTGGCGCGTGTTTGAAATAAAGCTCTGGTTGCTGATTCGGCGTGGTCACGTCGGTTTCGTCCTAAATAGAATAGCCCCTTCGCGACGGGGCTATTCGGCGGTCAATCGATAGTTACTTGCCGCCGCCTAATTCATGGACATAGACGGCCAGGAGCTTGATCTGCTCGGGCGTCAGACGGCCCTCCCAGAGGGGCATGACGCTACCGCCCAGGCCGCCGTCGATGACCTGCCGGACCGCCGCGACCTTACTGGCGGTGTCCGCCGCGCCGGACACGTCGGCAAAGCGCCATATCTTGTCGGTCAGGTTGGCGGAGCCGATGTCTTGGCGGCCCTTGGCCTCGGTGCCATGGCAATAGAAGCAGGCGGCGGTGTGAGAGTGGAACAGCTCATCGCCTTTGGCCGCCTTGGCCGGATCGGCCCTGTTGCCGGATAGCGATAACACGTAATTGGCCAGGTCGTCGACCTGCTCGGGCGCCAGCGCCTCGGCGAACGGCGGCATGTAGCCATGCCGGCCATGGGTGATGGTCTCCTGAATCTTGTCGTAGCTGCCACCGTAGATCCAGTCGTCGTCGGTCAGGTTGGGGTAATAGCCGATCTTGCCGCCGCCGCCACTCTGGTGGCAGGCCGCGCAGTTGTCTGCGAACAGAGGCTTGCCGGCCGACTGCACGAAACTGTACAACTGCGGGTCCTTGCTGATCCGCTCGAACGGCAGGCCCATGATCTTGTCGTAGTACGGCTTCTGCAGCGCGGCGGCATCCTGGGTTTCCTTCAGCAACTTGGCGCGGGTGTTCCAGTGCCAGGACTCGGTTTTTCCTTCGGCATTGGTGTACTCCACCGTGCCGAATCCGGGCAGGTAGTGTTGGCCAATGGGCCAGGATGGGTAATAGAGCCAGTAAACGATCGCGAACACGATGGTGGCGTAGAAGGCATAGGTCCACCAGACGGGCAGCGGGTTGTTGTACTCCTCAAGGGTGCCGTCCCAGACGTGGCCGGTGGTCTGAGGGCCTTGATTTTTCACGTTGTCAGCCATTGGACTTGTCCTTTGCTTCTTGGTCGCGTTCTTCGTCGAGGAACGGGATGTTCTTTTGCTCTTCCAGTCGCGCACTTCGGTCTTTATTGCTGTACAGCCACAACACAATCAGACAGAAGGTGACGAAAAAGATGAGCAAGCCAAGCGTTTTTAGGTTTGCCGCCTGGCTCCACCATGCCCATTCCATTAGCGGTACTTCACCAGGTCTTCGGGTTTGATCTTGCTGAAGTCCACCATGGTGCCCAGAACTTGCAGATAGGCCACCAGCGCGTCCATCTCGGAGATGCCCGAGTGGTCGCCATCGTAATTGCCGGCTTCGGCCTGGGCGATCAAATTTTTCTGGGCTTGGGCGATGTCGAGCTCCTTGGCGGTCGCTGCGCCAAATTGCTTGACGTTCTGCTCATATTCAACCTGGCTCGCCGAGTAGGGCACCCCGGTGATGCGCAGGGCGCGCAAGCGATCTTGCAGGTCGGAATAGTCCAGCGGCGTAGTTAGTAGCCACGGATAGTTGGGCATGACCGACTCGGGCACCACGGAACGGGGCGCGATCAAGTGCTGCACGTGCCATTCGTTGGAGTACTTGGCGCCGACCCGGGCCAGGTCCGGGCCGGTACGCTTGGAACCCCACTGGAACGGGTGATCGTACTTGGATTCGGCGGCCAGCGAGTAGTGGCCATAACGCAGTTGCTCGTCACGGAACGGCCGAATCATCTGCGAATGGCACAGGTAGCAGCCTTCGCGGATGTAGATGTCGCGGCCACGCAACTCCAGCGGGGTGTAGGGGCGAACGCCTTCGACCTTTTCGACGGTATCTTTCATCAGGAACAACGGGGCGATTTCCACCATGCCGCCGATGCTGATGGCGATCATGGTGGCGACCAACAACACGCCGACGTTGGTTTCCAGAATTTCGCTCTTGATGTTTTTCAGCATGATCGGTTCTCGTCTTCGGTCAGGCGGCGGCCACAGCGGCGGTTTGAGTGGCCGCGTCGGCCTGGCGCACGCCCTGACGAATAGTCATGTAGATGTTGTAAGCCATGACGCACATCCCGGTCAGGAAGAACACCCCGCCGATGGCCCGCATCATGTAGAACGGATGCATGGCGGCCACTGACTCCACGAACGAATACTGCAGGTTGCCGTAGTCGTCGAAGGCGCGCCACATCAGGCCCTGGGAGATGCCGGAGATCCACATCGCGGTGATGTACAGCAACACGCCGATGGTGGCCAGCCAGAAGTGGACGCCGACCAGCCTGTCGCTATGCATCTTGGTCCGCCACAGGTCCGGGACCATGTGGTAGAGCGAGCCGAAGGAGATCATTGCAACCCAGCCGAGTGCCCCGGAATGGACGTGGCCGACGGTCCAGTCGGTATAGTGCGACAGGGCATTGACGTCCTTCAGAGACATCAGCGGGCCTTCGAAGGTGGACATGCCGTAGAACGACAGGGCGACGATCAAAAAGCGCATGACGTAGTCGTTGCGCAGCTTATCCCAAGCGCCGGACAGGGTCATGATGCCGTTGATCATGCCGCCCCAGGATGGCAGCAGCAGCATGATGGAGAATGTGGCGCCAAGGGTGGACGCCCAGTCGGGCAGCGCGGTCCAGTGCAGGTGGTGGGTGCCGACCCACATGTACATGAACGACAAGGCCCAGAAGTGGACGATGGACAGGCGATAGGAATAGACCGGGCGGCCGGCGTGTTTGGGCACGAAGTAGTACATCATGCCGAGGAAGGCGGCGGTCAGGAAGAAACCCACCGCATTGTGGCCGTACCACCATTGCACCATGGCGTCCTGAGTGCCGGAGAACAGGCTGTAGGACTTCATGGAGAATAGCCCGATCGGCACCGCCAGGTTGTTGAAGGTATGCAGCAGCGCGGTGGCCAGGATGAAGCCCAGGTAGAACCAGTTGGCGACGTAGATGTGCGGCTGCTTACGCTTCATCAGGGTGCCGACGAAGATCGCCAGGTAGGCGACCCAGACGACCTCGATCAGCAAGTCGATCGGCCACTCCATCTCGGCATACTCGCGGCCCTGGCTAAAGCCCAGGACGTAGGAAACAGCCGCCAGAACGATGATGGCCTGCCAGCCCCAGAAGGTGAACGGGATCAGGCCGCCGCCCCAGAGCCGGGTCTGGCAGGTGCGCTGGACGACGTAATACGAGGTGGCGAACAAGGCGGAGCCGCCAAAGCCGAAGATCACAGCGCCGGTATGCACTGGCCGGAAGCGACCGAAGGTGAGATAGGGGATGTCGAAATTCAGGAATGGCCAGGTCAGTTCGGAGGCGATGTACACGCCGGCGGCCATGCCGACCACCGCCCAGACTATGGCCATGATCGAAAATTTTTTGATGATGTCGTAATCGTACTGTTCCGCGAGCGCGGCGTGGCTTTCAGACATGACTTCTCCTCGGGGGTTGCCTGCTATCCTCCTCTGGAGCGCGGGATCGAACCGAAGACGCAAACCGAGGCCGGCAATCAGTAAAAATGACGGCGGAGTATATGCTGAAACAGGGCGCAGTCGCAAGGCGACAGAGCCTACTCGCGCAGCAGCAAGGTCAGGTCGTGAGCCATGTCCGGCGGCGGTTGGCCGAACGGTTGGTACAGGCGCAGGTGGCCTGTCCGGTCTAATACATAGCTGCCGGCGGTGTGGTCGACCAGATAGCTAGTGGCGCCGGGTTCCGCGTGTTTTTTATAAAAAATGCGAAACTCTTTGGCGGCCATCGCCGTTTCCGCCGGGGTGCCATACAGACCCAGAAAGGTGGGATGGAAGTAGGGCACATATTCCTTGAGCATCTCAGGCGTATCGCGTTCGGGATCGACCGTGACGAACAGCGCCTGAACCTGCCTGGCATCGGCCGGCGGCATCGATTTGAGCGCCGAGGCGACATCGGACAAGGTGGTAGGGCAGACATCCGGACAATAGGTATAACCGAAGAACAGCACCACCAACTTGCCCTTGAAATCGCTCAGGCTACGTTTGACCCCGTTGTGATCGGTCAACTCCAAGTGGCGGCCGAAATCGGCGCCGGTGATGTCGGTGGCCTTGAAGTCGTCTCGCTTGGCCGGCCCGCAACCGGCCAGCATGGCCAGGCCGAGTATGAACGCGACGACCAGCCAATAGCCGGCGCGCCTGGTCATCGAGCTGGCATGGCCGCGACCGGCAGATCGGCCAGGCGGTATTTGCCGGTCAGCACGGCCTTGGCCAGGTCTTCCAGGGTCATGTCGTTCATCATGGCGATAATCTTGTTCTTCACTGGCTTCCACCTGAGGTGCAGCGGGCAGGCGGTCTCGTCGGAACAGCGCTTCAGACCGAGGATGCAGTTTTGGGTAAAGTCGGGGCCTTCGGTTAGTAGCAGAACCTGCATCAAAGTGCTCTTGTGCATCCCTTCGCGCAGGCAGAAACCGCCCAGCCGGCCCCGGAAGGAATCGAGCAGACCGTGCTTGCACAGATTCTGCAAAATCTTCGCCAGATACGCTGCCGGCACGTTCAGTCGTTCGGCAATATCGCGGTTCAGCACCGGCACGCCGGGCGCCTGGGTGGCAATGTAGATCAACGCCTGGATGGCGTACTGGCTAGTGCGGGACAACACCATTTACGACTCCTTAAAGAGTTTTTTGTCCAAATTATAACCAGATCGGTTACTTTGACTAGCATCAAATAAAATCGTCCAGCCATTGGGACAGCGGCTTGGGCGCGATGAGTCGGGCAGCACGCTGAGGGTCGTGGTCTTCCAGGTAAGGCAGGACGGCCAGGCAGGGTGCGGGCAAGCGTTTGCGCAGGGTCAAGACATTTTCTTCGAACGCCGCCATAACTGGATCGAGCCGATTGGCGACCCAGCCGGCCAGGCGCAGCCCACGCACGGCGATGGCCTCGGCGGTCAGCAGGGCATGATTGAGACCGCCCAGCCGCATCCCGACCACCAGGACAATCGGCAGGCCAAGCGCCACGGCCAGGTCGGCAGTGTCGCGGCGGTCGTCGAGCGGTGTCCGGAAGCCGCCCACGCCCTCGACCAGCCGCCAGTCGGCCAGCCCGACCAATTGGCCATAAGCCTCGACGATGTGCGGGATCTCGATGTGAACGCCCTTGCGCTCGGCGGCGATGTGCGGGGCCAGCGGCTCGCGTAACAGGTAGGGGTTGATGAGCGCACGCGGCGCGGCGACATTGGCCGCCTGCTCAAGCATGGCCACGTCCTCGTTGACCCAGACGCCGTCGACTTGCGCGGCCCCTGCGGCAATGGGCTTCATGGCTAAAACGCGCAGGCCGAGCGCGGTCATGGCGTGCAGCAGGGCCGCCGTGACCAGGGTCTTGCCGACGCCGGTATCGGTGCCGGTGATGAACAGGCCGGGCATCAGCGCAGCCCCGCCTGGCGTTGTTCGATCTTCAACTGGATCACCTTGCGGCCATCGTCCCACGGCGTCTTGTCGCCGACCCATGCGTGGCCGTAGATCACCTCATAGGTCGCCGGCAGGCGGCCATCGTGGCGAAAGGTCTCGTAATTGGCGACCAACTGCTGCCACTCGCGCCGGCCCATCAGTCCTTGGCGCCGACCATCCAGGACGGTGTGGGCGCCGATGCCCTTGAGGTCGCGCAGGACGCCCTTGAGGTCGGCGTAGGTCAGGGTCAGGTATTCCATCTCCATCACCGGGTTGGCGAAACCGGCGTGCATCAATGTGTCGCCCAGGTCGTGCAGGTCGATAAAGCGGTTGACGTGGCGGTAACCGTCCAGGCCGGCGAAGGCAGCGCTGAGTTCCCGCAGGGTATCCGGGCCGAAGCTGGAGAACAGCAGCAGGCCGCCGGGTTTCAGCACCCGGCGCAGCTCCCGGAAGGCGGTGTCCGGGGTCTCTAGCCACTGCATGGCCAAGTTGGACCAGATCAGGTCCAGCGAGTCGGTGGCCAGGGGTAGGGCCTCGATGTCGGCGCCGACCAAGGCCATGGGCGGCGCGGCAAACGGCGTCCGCAGCCGGTCGAACAGGGATGGCCTGGGCAAACGCCGGCGCGCCTCGGTCAGCATGGCGTGGGCCAGGTCCAGGCCGACCAGGCGGGCCTTCGGATAGCGCCGGTTGAGCAGCGGAAAGGCAAAACCGGTGCCGCAACCGGCATCCAGGATGCGGACCGGGTCCAGCTTCATCACCGCCAGCCGCTCGTCCAGGCGACGGGCCACCTCCTGTTGCAGGAAGGCGGCGTCGTCGTAGGTCGGCGCGGCCCTGTCGAAGGCGGCGCGCAGGGTCTGTCTAAGCGCCGATTTCATGTAAAAACCCCTGCAATTGAGCGACGAACCAGTCCGGATGCGACAGGAACGGGGCGTGCGATGCCTGCGCCTGGACCGCCAGCCGGGCGTTCGGCAGGGCGCTCGCCAGCCACGCGCCGGCGGCCGGCAGGCAAAGGCTGTCGTAGCCGCCGTGGACGACCAGGGTGGGGCAAGGTACCGCCGCCGCCTCACGGCGCAGATCGACGTTGCGCAGCAAGGCCAGTCCGGCGGCCAGGGTCTCGGGTCGGGGTTCACCGCGCGCGAACACGCGCTCGCGCAGGCGGCCGATCACCGCGCGGGCGGCCTCGCCGCCGCGTGCCTGGAGGGCGAGAAAACGCAGCAGCGTACCCTGGTAATCAGTCGCCAGCGAGTCGGTGAAGCCGGCCAGAACCTCGGGCGCCAGGCCGTGCGGCCAATCGTCGCGATTGACGAAGACCGGGCTGGTGGCCACCAGCACCAGCGCCTTGATCGGCTGGCGTGCAGCCAGGGCGAGCGCCACCATGCCGCCCATCGACCAGCCGACCACCACGGCGTCTGCCGGCAGATTGGCCGCCACCGCCGCAGCCAGATGGGGCGCATCGTAAGGGGCGCAGATCGGGGTCTGGCCGTAGCCGGGCAGGTCGGGCGTCAGGACGTCGGGCCACTCCAGCTCGGCCAGCGTTTCCGCCCAGATGCCGCCATGCAGCCCCCAACCGTGGAGAAAGACCAACGGCGCGCTCACGCCAGCTCCTTTAATGCCGTCAGCAGTTGGGCCAGCTCCGCCTCGGTATGCGCGGCGGACAATGAGATACGCAGCCGGGCCGTGCCTTCCGGAACGGTCGGCGGCCGAATCGCGGGCAACAGGATGCCGCGTTCCAGCAACCCGTCGGCCAGGCGCAGAGCCTCGTGGTTGCCGCCGATCAGCAGCGGCTGGATCGGGCTGTCGGACGGCAGCAACGGCCAGGGCAGCCGGGCGACGCCGGCCTTGAGCTGGGCCATCAGGCGTTGCAACTGTTGTCGCCGCCAGGGCTCGCCGGCGATCAGCTTGAGGCTGGCCGAAACGGCGGCGGCCAACATGGGCGGGGCGGCGGTGGTGTAGATATAGGTGCGGGCCTTGTTCACCAGCCATTCGACCAAGGTCTCGGAACCGGCGACAAAGGCGCCGGAGACGCCGGCGGCCTTGCCCAATGTAGCCAGATAAATCAGTGCGGGGTGAGGCGTGAGGAGTGCAGGGTAGCTATGCAAAACGCCGCGTCCACCTTCGCCCAGCACCCCGAAGCCATGGGCGTCGTCCAGATACAGCCAGGCATTGTACTTTTCCGCCAGGGCCAGGAGTTTCGCCACCGGGGCCAGGTCGCCGTCCATGCTGAATACCGTATCGCTGGCGATCAGCTTGTTCTTGGCCCGGCTGGCGCGCAGCAGTTCTTCCAGGTGGCCCAGGTCGAGGTGCCGGTAGCGGACGTGTTCGGCCCGCGATAACAAGGCGGCATCGACTAGCGAGGCATGGTTGAGGCGGTCGGCGAACAGCGCGCCGTCGCGCCCGACTAGGGCCGTGACCACGCCCAGATTGGCCATGTAGCCGGTGGCGAACAGCAACGCGGCGGGCCGGCCAACGAAGGCCGCCAGCTCGCCTTCCAGTCGCTGATGCAGCGCGTGATGGCCGGTCAAGAGGTGCGAGGCGCTGGCGCCCACGCCGTAGCGCGTGGCGGCCTCGCAGGCGGCGGCGGCGATGGCCGGGTGACTGGCCAGGCCGAGGTAGTCGTTGCTGGCGAAGGATAGGTATGTCTTGCCGTCCACCGTGACCCGTGTGCCTTGGGCGCTTTCCAACACCCGGCGGCGGCGGCGCAGGCCCTGGCCATCCAGCTCGGCAAGCCGAGCTTCGAGGTCCATCATGTCTCGGCGCAGCGGCAGCCTTTAACCGGCTCGGGCCTCAGGCCCAGCTTGGCGAACAGGGCCTGGTCGGCCTCGACGTCCGGGTTGCCGGTGGTCAGCAGTTTGTCGCCGTAGAAGATCGAGTTGGCCCCGGCCAGGAAGCACAGCGCCTGCACCGCCTCGCCCAGTTCCCGGCGACCGGCCGACAGGCGAACGTGCGAGGCCGGCATGGCGATGCGGGCAACGGCAATGGTGCGGACGAATTCCAGTGGGTCCAGATCGGCCTCGGCGGCCAGCGGCGTGCCTGGCACCTTGACCAGTTTATTGATCGGCACCGATTCCGGTTGCGGGTCCAAACGGGCCAACTCGGCGATTAGGCGGGCGCGCATGGCGCGGGACTCGCCCAGGCCGACGATGCCGCCGCAGCAGACCGAGATGCCGGCCTCGCGCACCTGGCTCAAGGTGTCCAGACGGTCCTCGTAGGTATGCGTGGTGACCACCTGGTCGTAAAACTCCGGCGCGGTGTCCAGGTTGTGGTTGTAGTAATCGAGGCCGGCGGCCTTCAACTTTGCGGCCTGGCCGGCCTGCAACATACCGAGGGTGACGCAGGTCTCCATGCCCAGCGCCTTGACCTGGCGAACCATGTCGATCACCCCGTCCAGGTCGCGGTCCTTGGGGCCGCGCCAGGCAGCGCCCATGCAGAACCGGGTGGCGCCGCTGGCCTTGGCGGCCTGGGCGGCGCTCACCACCTCGGCCACATCGAGCAACCGCTCCCGCTCCAGGCCGGTATCGTGGCGGGCCGACTGCGAGCAATAGCCGCAGTCCTCCGAGCAGCCGCCGGTCTTGACCGACAGCAGCGTGGACATCTGCACCGTGTTGGCGTCGAAGTGAGCGCGATGCACCGTCTGCGCCCGGAACAACAGGTCGTTGAAGGGTAGCTCGAACAGGGCCTCGATAGCGGCCTGATCCCAGGTCTGGGCGGGGTTTATTGCGGATAGATCGGTCATGTCGTAGCCTCGATTTCAGTGTCGTTCCATTCCTCCCGGCCGGCCCGCCAGATGTCATAGGCCGCCCAGGGTGCCAAGGCCGCGATGAACAGCGCCCAGACACCGCTCCAGCCGATGAGGTGAGCCAGGTCGTTGGCCATGATGGTCATAAAGCCGACAATGGCGTAATAACGATAGCCGGCCCATTTAGTGTAATAGCGCACCCGGAGATTGGGGTGATGGGCCAGCCCGGCATAGACGAAGATAGAGGCCGCCAGCCAGATCATCACCGGCGGCAGCGACATGGCCATAGGCAGAAAGGCCAGCTTCTTGTCGGCCATAAAATGGCCCAGGGTGAACAGCCCGGCCGACAGAAAGGTGGTGGCCACCGCCAGGTAATTGAACAGGCGCGCGCTGCGCAAACAGGCGGCGGCGGACAGATGATTTTTTTCGGCCATGCCAATGGGAAAATGCAAATGGGTCGGGCATAGTCAAATAAGGAGGCCGGCTTGTCAAATTCAATAACCACGTTACTGAACAAGTGCCACAATTTTGTACAGCAGCGGTTCGCCCAGGCCTGCTTTCTGTGTGCCGCCCGCAGCCAGGCTGGCCTGCTTTGTCCCGGTTGCCACGCCGATCTGGCGCGGCTATCGGTCGAGCGCTGCCCGGTCTGCGCCCAACCCACGCCGGCCGGCGCGGTATGTGGGGCCTGCCTGAAACGGCCGCCGGCCTTCGACCGCACAGTGGCGGTCTATCGCTACGCCTTCCCCGCCTCGGTGCTGGTCCAGCAATTGAAGTATGGCGGCCAACTGGCATTGGCCCCCTGGCTGGCCGACCAGTTGGCGGCCGAGCTGGCGGGCGCCGACCGGCCCGACTGCATCATCCCCATGCCTTTGCACAAAAATCGCTTAAAGGAGCGGGGCTTCAATCAAGCAGCGCTGATCGCCAAGCGCCTGGCCGACCGGCTGGCCGTACCCCTGGCGCTCCATGCCTGCGGCCGGGTGCGGGACACCCGGCCGCAGGTCGAGATGCCATTCGCCGCCCGGCACGGCAATATGCGCAATGCCTTTGTTTGCGACCTGGATTTAACCGGCCAGCGGGTCGCCCTGGTGGACGACGTGATGACCAGCGGCGCCAGCCTGGACGAGTTGGCCAAGGAGGTTAAGCGGGCCGGCGCAAGCGAGGTGTCGGCCTGGGTGATCGCCCGCACGGTGAGGACGTAGGTCGGCGCCGGGTTAAGGCGGGCGCCAGCGCGGAACTGATAGGGCGGCCCATGGCTGCCTGCCGCCCATGGGACTGGCGCTGTCGGGATGAATCGCGACCTACCCCACCCGCAATCCGCCCCGGTTTAAGCGAGTTCCTCGATATCGAAGATGCGCCGGTGTTCCAGGATGGCGTAGCGGTCGGTCATGCCGGCGATGTAGTCGCATACCGCGCGCGCCAGGTCGGCCTTGGCGCGGCCCTGAAACTCTGGCGGCAGCAATTTCGGCTCGCTGGTGAAGGCCGCGAACAGGTCGCGGATCAAGCGGCTGGCCTTCTCGCTCATCCGCGCCACCTTGTAATGGCGGTACAGGTTCTGCAACAGGAAGCGCTTGAGGGCCAGGCTTTCTTCTCGCACCGCCGGGCTGAAGGCGGCCAGGGGCGGGCACTGCCGCAACGCGGCGATGTCGGCCGGCTGGTATTCGACAAGGTTGGCGCGGGTCTGCTCGACCAGGTCGGTGACCAGGGTGTCGATCATCCGGCGCACCGTCTCGTGGATCAGCCGGCGGTCGGTCAGCGCGGGATAGCGCCGGCGCACCGTGTCGAGATGGCGGCTGAATAGCGGCGCCGCCGCCAATTGGTCGAGGGTCATCAGGCCGGAGCGCAGACCGTCATCGACGTCGTGGTTGTTGTAAGCGATCTCGTCGGCCAGGTTGACGATCTGCGCCTCCAGGCTGGGTTGGGCGCCGGCCAGAAAGCGCTGGCCGACATCGCCCAGGCGTTCGGCGTTGGCCTTCGAGCAGTGTTTGAGGATGCCCTCGCGGGCCTCGAAGGTGAGGTTCAGGCCATCGAAGTCGGCGTATTTCTGTTCCAGCTCATCGACCACCCGCAAGGATTGCAGGTTGTGTTCAAAGCCACCGTGCGCCTTCATGCACTCGTTCAGGGCATCCTGGCCGGTGTGGCCGAATGGCGTGTGGCCGAGGTCGTGGGCCAGGGCGATGGTCTCGACCAGGTCTTCGTCGAGATTGAGCAGGCGCGCCAGGGTACGGCCGATCTGCGCTACCTCCAGGCTATGGGTTAGACGGGTGCGGAACAGGTCGCCCTCGTGGTTGACGAACACCTGGGTCTTGTACTCCAGGCGGCGAAAGGCGGTGGAGTGGATGATCCGGTCGCGGTCGCGCTGGAACTCGGAGCGCGGCGCGGCTGGCGGCTCCGGGTAGCGGCGGCCGCGCGAGCGGGCGGACTGGGCGGCGTAGGGGGCGAGGTCAGCCACGTGCCACGGCTTCGCTGAGAGTCTGCCGGAGCAGTTCTGCCGGCACGTCGGCGGCGACGTAGCACTCGCCCAGCGTGCGCAACAGCACGAAACGCATCCGGCCGGCCTCGACCTTCTTGTCCACGGCCATGTAATTCAGATAGGCCTCGACGCCCAGGTTCGGCGCCACGGTGGGCAGCCCGGCGCGCTTGAACAGGCGAGCGACGCGGTCGACGTCGGCCTGGCTGATGTTGCCCATCCGGCGCGACAGGTCGGCGGCCAGCATGGTGCCGGCGGCGACGCCTTCGCCATGCAGCCAGACGCCGTAGCCCATGCCGGCCTCGATGGCGTGGCCGAAGGTGTGGCCCAGGTTGAGCAGGGCGCGGCTGCCAGATTCGCGTTCGTCGGCGGCGACCACCTCGGCCTTGTTCTCGCAGGAGTGGCGGATGGCGTAGGCCAGCGCCGCCGTGTCGCGGGCGATCAGCCGGTCCATATTCGCCTCCAGCCAGTCCAGGAAGGGGCGATCGCGGATCAGGCCGTATTTGATGACCTCGGCCAGGCCCGCCGATAGTTCGCGTTCGGGCAGTGTGTCGAGCGTGGTGGTATCGGCCAGGACGAGCCGTGGCTGATAAAACGCGCCAATCATGTTCTTGCCCAGCGGGTGGTTGATGCCGGTCTTGCCGCCGACCGAGGAATCAACCTGAGCGAGCAACGTGGTGGGCACCTGGATGAACGGCACACCGCGCTGATAGGACGCGGCGGCAAAACCGGTCAGGTCGCCGATGACGCCGCCGCCCAGGGCGATCAGGGTGGTCTTGCGCTCGGCCCGGTGGGTTAGCAAGGCGTCGAAGATGAGATTCAGGGTTTCCCAGTTCTTGTAGATCTCGCCGTCCGGCAGGACGATGGGCAGCACCTCAACTCCGGCATTCTTGAGCGCCGAGGTCAGGCGGCCGAGGTAGAGCGGCCCGACCGTGGTGTTGGTGACGATGGCGACGCGCTTCTGCGCCAGGTGCGGCCGGATCAGGTCGGCCCGGTCCAACAGGCCGGCGCCGATGTGGATGGGGTAGCGGCGTTCGCCCAGCTCGACAGTAAGCGTTTGCATGTCGGTATCGATTCAGTGGTTGTTCCCGGATTATGGATTATAAACGGCAGCGCTTGATGCGCCTGGTTCGGCGTCGATTCTTGGCGGAAAAACAGGATTCGGCATGAGGTCAAGTATGGGGGCATAATCCAGCCCGATATTGACTGGGCGCTGGGATACGCGATGAACATCGATAAAAAAGTGGCCTTGCTTACTGCCGGTCTGGCGATGGTGTTGGTCATGGCCCTGGCTGTGATTAGCCTGTATTGCTTTCGGCAGTATTCGATCGCCTTCGCCACCGAACAGGTGCGCACCTCGGCCGAGATCGTTCGCCTGAACCTGACCGAGGCGATGATCGACGGCGTCATCGACAAGCGACACAGTTTCCTTCAGCGCCTGAACGACATTGCCGGATTCCAGTCGGCGCGGGTGGCGCCCAGCCCGGCATTGATCCGGCAGTTCGGCGCCGGCGCGGTTGAGGGCAAAAGTGTCGAGCCCGACCAGATCGAGCGCCAGGTGATGGCGACGGCGGAGCCGGTCTATAGCCTGCTCAATGTCAAGGGCGAAACCCAGTTCAGAGGCGTCATTCCCTACATCGCCAGCGCTCGCGGCACACCCAACTGTCTGCAATGCCATCAGGTCGCCGAGGGCACGGTATTGGGCACGGTGAGCATTATCCTGTCGATCGAGCGCCTGAAGCGGCAGGCCTTGTTGACCGTGGCCCTGATCGTCCTGGTGGTGGTGCTCTTCTCTATCATCATCGTGCTGACCACGCGACGTCTGATCGCACCCATTTCCGCGACCGCCGGGGACGTCGAGAACGCCGTGAAACTGGCTCTCAACGGCAACTTCCAGAGCCAGGTAGAGCTGCGCACCCAGGATGAGATCGGCCATATCGCCCGCGACCTCAATCGTTTGCTCGGTGTGCTCGGCGACGGCCTGGGCCATATTGCCGACAGCGTTTCCCAACTCATCAACCGCAAGCCCGTCCCCGGTGAAAACCAGATCAACGCCACCATCGAGATGGTCGAAATCCTCACCCGTGCGGCCCATTTCAAGCAGGCCATCGAAGAGGACGAGACGCGGGACGAGATACACAAGCGTTTGGCCTATGTGCTGGAGAACGAGTTCTACGTCACCGAATACTCGCTGTATGAGGTCGTGTCGGCCCGCAACCAGATGCGGCCGGTGCTGGTCGACGGTGTGAGTGGCGCCGACTGCCGCTGGTGCAGTCCGGAAATACTGGTCCGCAACGAGACTTGTCGCGCCGTGCGCACCGGCCACCGGGTCGATGGCGTTGCCTCGCCGGGAATTTGTTATGCCTTCCAGCCGCCGCCGGATGCCCCCGACCGCCAGCATATCTGCATCCCCATCATGCAGTCCGGGTCGGTCGGCAACGTGTTGCAGATTGTCACGGCCGAAGGCTCGTCCGCCCTGCACAGCCAGATGCTGCCGTTCATCAACGTTTATCTGCGCGAAGCGGCGCCAGTGCTGGAATCCAAGCGCCTGATGGAAACCCTGCGCGAGGCCAACCTGCGCGACCCCATGACCGGCCTCAGCAACCGCCGTTTCCTGGAGGAGTATGTCGACACCCTGCTGGCCAGCACCCAGCGTCACAAGGCGCATCTGGCCATCCTGATGCTGGACCTCGACTACTTCAAGATGGTCAACGACAACTACGGCCACGATGCCGGCGACGCCGTGCTCAAGGCCCTGGCCAAGACCCTACGCCAGACCGTGCGCGCCTCGGACCTGGTGATTCGTTACGGTGGCGAGGAGTTTCTGATCATCCTGCAAGAGACCGACGCGGAGCAGGGCGCCCTGGTGGCGGAAAAAATCCGTGCCGAAGTGGAAAAGCTCAAGGTGTCCTTGTCGAACGGCTCGGCAATACAAAAGACCATCTCCATCGGCGTGGCCGATTTTCCGGAAGACAGCGCCACCTTCTGGCAGGCGGTCAAATTCGCCGATGTCGCCCTCTACCGCGCCAAGGACGATGGGCGCAACCGGGTGGTCCGATTCGCGCCGGAGATGTGGGACGATAAACAGGCGTATTAAGCGAATGAAACTGGCCACCTGGAATGTCAACTCACTCAAGGTCCGTCTGCCCCACTTGCTGGACTGGCTGGCGGCCGAGTCACCCGATGTCGTCTGCCTGCAGGAAACCAAGCTGACCAACGACAACTTTCCGGTCGATGAATTGAAGCAGGCGGGTTATCGCGCGGCCTTCTCCGGCCAGAAAACCTACAACGGTGTGGCGATCCTGAGCCGGGTGGAACCCACCGACATGCTCATGGCCATCCCCGCCTTCCCGGACGAGCAGAAGCGGGTGCTGGCCGCCACTGTTGATGGCACACGGATCATCTGCCTTTACATTCCCAATGGTCAGAGCGTCGATTCCGATAAATATCAGTACAAGCTGGCCTGGCTCGATGCCCTGCAAGCCTGGCTGAAGGCCGAATTGGCGGTGTATCCCCGGCTGGCCGTGTTGGGCGATTTCAACATTGCACCCGAAGACCGGGACGTTCACGACCCGGCTGCCTGGGCCGGTCATGTGCTCTGTTCCGAACCAGAGCGCGCGCACTTTCACGACCTGCTCGGCCTGGGCCTGAAGGACGCCTTCCGCCTGTTTGAGCAGGACGACAAGCGTTTTTCCTGGTGGGATTATCGCCAGGCCGGTTTTCGCCGCAACCGGGGTCTGCGTATCGATCATATACTGCTCTCGGTGCCGCTCGCCGCCGCCTGCAAGGGGTGCCGGATCGATACGGCCCCACGCGCCTGGGAGAGGCCCTCCGATCATGCCCCTGTGAGCGCCGAAATAGCCGCCTGATTGGGTTTTTCGTCGAGTGGGCATGAGTTGGCACAAACCATGCATGTAGTGTTTTTTCTGGCATACAACCCTAGATTTAGGGTATCTTGCTGTCTGAGAGGCAACCGTCACAAGGGAGATTCAAGACATGCAAGAAGCACTGTTTCCAGAGCTGGCCGAACAGGATATTTCTACCGAAGTCCTGCTCGAAAAATATGCCAAGGGGGATGAAAAGAACGTCACCGATGTCCGTCTGCGGGTAGCCCGCGCGTTAGCCGCCATCGAGGATAAAAAGACCCGGGTCCAATGGGAGCGGCGTTTTTTTGAGGCCATGGAGGCCGGCTTTATTCCCGGCGGGCGGATCAACTCCGCTGCCGGTACCGAGTTGCAGGCCACGCTGATCAACTGCTTCGTGCAGCCGGTGGGCGACGCCATCTCCGGCCTCTCCAACGGCAAGCCGGGCATCTACAACGCGCTCGAAGAAGCGGCCGAGACCATGCGCCGGGGCGGCGGGGTCGGCTATGACTTCTCCACCATCCGGCCCAAGGGCTCGCTGGTCAAAGGCACTCAATCGCGCGCCAGTGGCCCGATCTCCTACATGCGGGTGTTCGACCGCTCCTGCGAGACGGTGGAATCGGCCGGCGCCCGGCGCGGCGCCCAGATGGGCGTCTTACGCTGCGATCACCCGGACATTGAAGACTTCATCCACGCCAAGGACCGGGGTGACCTGCGCAATTTCAACATGTCCCTTGGCATCTCCGACGCCTTCATGCAGGCGGTGCAGGACGACGGCGAGGTGGAACTCACCCACAAGGCTGAGCCTGGCGCCGAGCAGATGGCCGCCGGCGCCTACCAGCGCGGCGATGGCCTGTGGGTCTACCGCAAGGTCAAGGCGCGCGAGTTGTGGGGTCAGGTTATGCACTCCACTTACGACCACGCCGAACCGGGCGTGCTGTTCCTCGACCGCATCAACAAGGACAACAACCTCGGCTATTGCGAGACCATCGAGGCGACCAACCCGTGCGGCGAACAGCCGCTGCCGCCCTATGGCTGCTGCTGCCTGGGCTCGATCAACCTGACCCGGTTCGTGAAATCCAGCTTTCTACCCGAGGCCGAGTTCGATTTCACCGGTCTCGGCAAGACCGTCGCCACGGCCGTGCGTATGCTCGACAACGTGCTTGACCTGACCGCCTGGCCGCTCGACAAGCAGCACATTGAGGCGCAGTCGAAGCGCCGTATCGGTCTCGGCTTCACCGGCCTGGGCGATGCCATGATCATGCTCGGCCTGCGCTACGACACCGACGCCGCCCGCGACTTCGCCGGTAAGGCCGCCCAGTTCATGCGCGACCAGGCCTACCAGGCGTCGGCCGATCTGGCCCAGGAACGCGGCGCCTTCCCGCTATTCAATGCCGACCTTTACCTCGCCGGCAACAGCTTCGCCTCGCGCCTACCGATGGAGATCAAGGCCACGATTCGCGAGCACGGCATCCGCAACTCGCACCTGCTCTCTATCGCCCCTACCGGCACCATCTCGCTGGCCTTCGCCGACAACGCCAGCAACGGCATCGAGCCGCCGTTCTCCTGGTACTACACGCGCAAGAAACGGATGCCGGACGGCGGCACCAAGGAATACCAGGTCGAGGACCATGCCTACCGGGTCTACCGCGACCAGGGCGGCGACATGGAACACCTGCCGAACGGCTTTGTCACTGCCCTGGAAATCTCCGCTCTCGACCACATGAAGATGGTCGCGGCGGTGGCACCCTTCGTCGATTCGGCCATCTCCAAGACGGTCAACGTGCCGGCTGAATACCCGTTCGACGACTTCGCCGAACTCTACAGCGCCGCCTGGCGCGCCGGGCTCAAGGGCATCACCACCTATCGGCCCAACGCCGTGCTCGGTAGCGTGCTCTCGGTCGAAAAGGAAAAGGCCGCGCCGCAGGACTTTCAGATCAGCGACGTCAACCGCCGCATCGAGATCAAGAACGTCCCCGCGCCGGTGCTGGAATCGCTCAAATGGCCCGGCCGGCCCAAGCTGCCCGGCGGCAATCTGGCCTGGAGCTACATGATCGAGTCACCCCAGGGCAGCTTCGCCATCTTCGTCGGCCACGTTGAGAACGGCGGCGGCAAGGCCTGGCCGTTCGAGTTGTGGGTCAACGGCGCCGAACAGCCGCGCGGCCTCGGCGCCCTGGCCAAGTCCCTGTCCATGGACATGCGCGCCAACGACCGCGCCTGGCTGAAACTCAAGCTCGAATCACTGGCCAAAACGCGCGGCGACGACGCCTGCTTCATCCCCTTCCCGCCCAATGGCGAGGTGCGCTCGGTGCCCAGCATGGTCGCCGCCATGGCCCAGATCGTGCAGTGGCGACTGGAGCAACTGGGCGCCCTGGAAGCCGGCGGCCCCAGCCCGCTGATTGACGTTTTGTTTAGCCACAAGGAACCCAAGACCGGTACCGATGGCACCCTGTCCTGGACCGTCGATGTACTCAATCCCGCCTCGGAAGACGACTTCGTCCTCGGCCTCAAGGAGATCACCCTGCCCGACGGCGTCACCCGGCCGTACTCGGTCTGGCTGTCTGGCGACTACCCGCGCGCCCTCGATGGCCTGTGCAAGGTGCTGTCGCTCGACATGCGGGTGATCGACCCGGCCTGGATCGGGATGAAACTGAGAAAACTATTGAACTACCAGGAACCGCTTGGCGACTTCATGGCCAAGATACCCGGCTCGGAAAAGAGCCAGACCTGGCCGTCCACCGTGGCCTATGTCGCCCGGCTCATCATCCACCGCTACGCCATGCTCGGCCTGCTCACCGAAGACGGCCAGCCGATCCAGCAGATGGGCATACTGCAAGAACCCGCCCCGGCTGGCCAGGCGCCCGCCGCCATGCCGGCGATGAAAGGCAAGCGCTGCAAGGAATGCGGCAACGAAACGGTGATCCGCAAGGACGGCTGCGACTTCTGTACGGCGTGCGGGGCGGTGGGTGCGTGCGGGTGAGGTAGGCCGCGCGATGGCCGTGCGCATCGAGCATATGCATCGCTCGGGACGCCGAGGGCGGGCGGTCGCGCGGCGTATAATCGGCCTGTTCCCAACTGGCAAGATTCTTGAGCCCATTACTTGTGCCCAGCGATTCATTCCTTGTTTCGGTCAGCGGTCTGATCGGGGCCTATGGTTATCTGGCGGTGTTCGCCGGGACCTTGCTGGAAGGCGAGACTATCCTGCTCGCGGCAGGCTTCGCCGCCCACCAGGGCTTGCTTGACTGGTGGGCGGTGGTAGCTGTCGCTTTCGTCGGCGGCACACTGGGTGACCAGTTGGCCTTTTTGCTCGGTCGCTGGAAGGGTAATGCCATCATCGCCCGTTTTCCGGCCTTGTCCCGCCGGGCGCCACAGGTTCACCGGTTGCTGGAACGGTATGACCTGGTCCTTATACTCATAATCCGGTTCTTGTACGGTCTGCGCATCGCTGGCCCATTGATTATGGGTTCCAGTCGTATTCCACCGCTTCGTTTCTCGTATCTGAACATGATCGGGGCTGTTATCTGGGCCGTGTTGGTGGCCGGTGTGGGTTATGCCTTTGGTGCGGCGACTACGTCCATGTTTGGCCATCTCAAACATATTGAGGAAACGGTGTTGCTGGTCATCCTGACGGCGGGCCTCGCCATCTGGCTGTGGCGCCATATGCGTGATAAAGACCGCTAAATATCCGGCATGAACGTCGAACATACCCCACCCGAGAAGCAACCTGATCTGCCCTTTCTATTGGCGCGCCCAGCTCATTTTCTGGCCCTTGGCTTTGGCGCCGGCTTGGCGCGTAAGGCTCCGGGTACCTGGGGTACGTTGGCCACCTTGCCGATCTATTTCGCCATGGCGTGGCTACCAGCCCCCGCATATTGGGCCTTGGCGATAGCGTTCGTGGGGGTCGGGGTCTGGTTTTGCGATGTGGCTGGCAAGGCGTTGGGCATTCATGACCACGGCAGCATCGTCTGGGACGAGATCGCGGCTTTCCTGCTGGTGCTGCCTTTTGCGCCGGCGACCTGGTGGGGCTATTTACTGGCCTTTGCGTTGTTCCGCCTGTTCGACATCTGGAAGCCATTCCCAATCAACTGGTTGGATGCCCAGGTCAAGGGCGGTCTTGGCGTGATGCTGGACGACCTGCTGGCGGCTGGCTATGCCATTGTCGTGTTGCTGGCAGCGATCTCATGGCGCTGAACCAGGCGGCAATGGAACGCCTCGCAGCCGAGTTGGGCGTGGCGTTACTGCAACGCGGTTGGCGGTTGGCGGCTGCGGAATCTTGTACCGGCGGTTGGGCGGCGCAGGCGATAACGGCGATTCCCGGTAGCTCGGCCTGGTTCGACTGCGGTTTCGTGACCTACAGCAACGAGGCCAAGGTGGATATGTTGGGCGTGGACCTGGAGACGCTGGCGCGCTTTGGCGCGGTGAGCGAGGCAACGGTTCGGGAAATGGCCGAGGGCGCGTTACGAAAAAGCCGCGCTCAGGCCAGTTTTGCCATCAGCGGCATTGCCGGCCCGACCGGAGGCTCAGATTCCAAGCCTGTGGGTACGGTATGTTTCGCCTGGGCCGTGTCGTGCCAGGCGACCGAATCGGCGACCCAGCGGTTTGACGGAAATCGTCGGTTGGTACGAATGCAGGCGGTCGAGTATGCCTTTCGGCAGTTGCTGGCGCGCTTGCCCGCTGTGCCATAATCATTCGATTATTTTTGGAGACAGGAATCATGGACGACAACAAAAGCAAGGCCTTAGCGGCGGCACTTTCCCAGATCGAAAAGCAGTTCGGCAAAGGCTCCATCATGAAGATGGGCGACGGCAGTATTTTCGATGATATTCAGGTGGTTTCTACTGGCTCACTGGGGCTGGACGTGGCTTTGGGCGTGGGTGGTCTGCCGCGCGGCCGGGTGGTTGAAATCTACGGCCCGGAGTCGTCCGGCAAGACCACGCTGACCTTGCAAGTGATCGCTGAAATGCAGAAGCTCGGCGGCACCGCCGCATTTATCGATGCCGAACATGCGCTTGACCCGGTCTACGCTCAGAAACTGGGCGTGAACATCTCCGACCTGCTGATTTCCCAACCGGATACCGGCGAGCAGGCGCTGGAAATTGCCGACATGCTGGTGCGTTCCAGCGCGGTCGATGTGATCGTCATCGACTCGGTGGCGGCGCTGACTCCGAAGGCGGAAATCGAGGGCGAGATGGGCGACTCCCACGTCGGCCTGCAAGCCCGCCTGATGAGTCAGGCCCTGCGAAAATTGACCGCCAACATCAAGCGTACCAACACCTTGGTGATCTTCATCAACCAGATTCGTATGAAGATTGGCGTCATGTTCGGCAGTCCGGAGACCACTACCGGCGGCAACGCGCTCAAGTTCTATGCTTCGGTACGGCTGGACATCCGTCGTATCGGCGCCATCAAGAAGGGCGACGAGGTGGTTGGGTCTGAGACTCGGGTCAAGGTGGTCAAGAATAAGGTTGCGCCGCCATTCAGGGAGGCCATCTTCGATATCCTGTACGGCGAGGGCATCTCCCGCGAGGGCGAGATTATTGAGTTGGGCGTAGTACACAAGTTCATTGACAAATCCGGCGCCTGGTACGCCTACCAGGGCGAGAAGATCGGCCAGGGCAAGGACAATGCCCGCGAATACCTCAAGGAACATGCCGACATGGCGGCCGAGATCGAGGCCAAGATACGCGAGAAACTGGGCGTCAAAGCGGCGGGCCAAGCCGTCGAGGCATGACGCTGCGGGAGCGCGCACTGAACCTGTTGGCCCGGCGTGAGCACAGCCGGGTCGAATTGGCGCGCAAGCTTTCTGTTCATGGTGAGGCAGATGAGATTGCCGCCCTGCTGGACGCGCTGGAGTCGGAAAATCTGTTATCCAATGAACGCTATGCCGAGGCCCTGGCCCATACCCGTTCAGGCCGGCATGGCAGCTTGCGGTTGAAGGCTGACCTGCGTAACAAGGGCGTGCCCGATTCGCTTATCGTCGAGGCGATAAGCAAAGCGCGCAATAGCGATCTGGAATCGGCCCGTGTCGTTTGGGCGAAGAAATTTGGCCAGCTTCCGGTCAATGCCGCCGAACGGGCGAAGCAGATGCGCTTCCTCGCCGGCCGTGGGTTCCCTTCCGATGTCGTGCGCCGGGTGGTC
>PFGT01000057.1:0-1002 GCA_002782005.1 Hydrogenophilales bacterium CG12_big_fil_rev_8_21_14_0_65_61_21
TCAGGCCGGTCAGGGTGGCATCCAGGGTGGCCTTCGAGATGCCGGCCCCGGCCGCCTGCTGTTTGAAGTTGGCAAGCCAGGCCGGGAAGGTCGGCCGAACAACGGATTCGTCCTCGGCGCTGGCCAGGCTGGGGCCGGCCAGCGCGAGGCTGGCGATGGCCAGGTAGCGGATCAAGATAACAATCGGTCGGTTCACAGTTTCAGGCTAACATAGGCCGGACGCCAGTCAAACCCGGTGATTGTTAACGTGGAACAACCTGCTACAAGGTGGGCCATATCCGCCGCGACGGCGGAGGGTAAACGGTGTCACGCATCAGGGGAACGACGGCCGCAGGCCGCCCTAGTGCGTTCCATGACCCGGGGCAGTGCGGGTCGCCATGGCCATTAGAGCAAATGTGCGGCGGCAATGAGCGTGTCCGCAACCTCGCCAATGGATTTGCCAGTAGTCATCGCCAGGTTGCGCAATTCCTTGTAAGCGTTGTCCTCACTCAAGCCGCGTCGTTTCATTAGTATTCCCTTCGCTCTCTCCACCGATTTTCGCTCGGCCAGTTCGCGCTCGGTGCTGGCCAGTTTCCATCTCAGTTTCTGGTGCGCCTCGAAGCGGGCACAGGCTACTTCGAGTATGGGCTTCAAGCGGCCCATATCCAGACCATCGACGACATAGGCCGACACCCCTGCCTTGACCGAGGCCTTGATGGTATCGCTGGCGCCATCCTGGGTGAACATGACCACCGGGCGAGGAGCGTTTTTCGTGGTCAGAGCGACCTGTTCCAACGTGTCGCGGTCGGGCGAATCGGCCGCAACGATGACAATGTGCGGCTTCATGCCTGCCACGGCGTCAGGCAGGTCGATGGCCTCGCGCAGCTCGGCGACCACGCGATAGCCGGCTACAGTCAGCGCACCGCGCAACTGGCGGCTGCGCTCGCCATTCTGATCGACGATCATCACCTTCAGCGCACTGTCGCGCATGGGTACTTTGGATTCGGATTTCATGGCGGGATT
>PFGT01000057.1:1050-4143 GCA_002782005.1 Hydrogenophilales bacterium CG12_big_fil_rev_8_21_14_0_65_61_21
CAATTGGTACCGGCCTGTAGGCGAGTACCCAGTGCCTCGACCGAATCCGCGCCATCGGTAATGGCTTTCATCAGTGAGTTTTCACCGACCCCGAAACAGGCGCAGACGATGCGGCCGCTGTCCGGCACGGCCGAGCCGGGGCGGCCGATGAGCAGGGCGTGGCGCTGGGCATCGCTCAAGGCCTTGCCTTCGAACAGCGATTCCAGCCAGTGGCGCGGCGGCAGGCGGTTGGCTTCGCGTTCCAGGAAATAGACCGCGAGCAGACGGCCGTCCTGAACCAGCGCGCCGCGATAACGTCCGGCACCGCTGTCCTGCATCTCGATCCAATCGCCGGCCAACGCCAGCCAGTCGCGCATCCGCGTCGGCCAGGCTGCGGGCGACTCGATGCCGGCAAGTTCATGCCGCCAGCAAGCCTTGCCGCGCACCTTCGCCCAATAACCGGTCTGACCCGTGCAATCCAGCGCCGCGCGCGCCATGACAAAACCATGCCAAGCCGCAGCGTAAGGCGCAATCGTCACCGGGGTCTGCTTGAATTCCGGCTGCCCGGAGATCGGGTCGGTGACCGCCGGCGCCAGCGCACTGACCCGGCCCTGTCCGGTGAACTGATCGTTCCAGTGGATCGGCGCGAACAACGAGCCGATCTGCTGTTCGCGGTTCTCCAGCACCCGCGCCAGCAGCGCGCCGTTGGCGTTGTCGACGCGGGCCAGGGCGCCGTCTTTAAGGCCAACCAGACGGGCATCCTGGGGGTGGATTTCGATGAACGGCTGGTCGATATGCGCCAGCAAGCGGGCTGCCTTGCCGCTGCGCGTCATGGTGTGCCACTGGTCGCGGATACGGCCGCTGTTGAGGATGAAGGGCTGTGCTTCACTGGTCGCGTTGACGGGGGCGCGCGGGGTGATCGGCAACATCCGCGCACGGCCGGAGGGGGTGAAGAAACGGCCATCGGTGAACAGGCGCGCCGTGCCGCCGTGTGGTGTGACCGGCCATTGTGCGGGTTGCAGGGTGTCGTAGGCTTGCATCGTCATACCGCTCAAATCGAAATCGCGTGTTCCGCCGTTCTCGAATGCCGACAACGCCGCGTGCTCGCTGAATATTTCCGCCGGCCCGGCATAGTCAAAGTCCTCGCCAAACCCCATGCGCCGCGCTACTTCGGCGACGATCCACCAGTCCGGCTGCACTTCGCCGGGCAGGGGTAGAAAGGCGCGTTGGCGCGAGATGCAGCGTTCCGAGTTGGTCGCCGTGCCGGCCTTCTCGCCCCAGGCGGCGGCGGGCAGGCGGACATGGGCATGGATGCTGGTATCGGTGTGCGCGACGACATCGGACACCACGACGAACGGACAGTTTTGCAGCGCCTCGACCACCCGGTCGGCGTCCGGCAGGCTGACCGCCGGGTTGGTGGCGATGATCCAGAGCGCCTTGATTTTGCCTTCGCCCACTGCGTTGAACAGATCGACCGCTTTCAGGCCGGGCTGTTGCGCCATGTTCGGCGCCCGCCAAAAGCGGCCGACGCGGTCGATGGCTTCCGGCGTGAAATCCAGGTGTGCCGCCAACTGGTTGGCCAGGCCGCCAACCTCGCGCCCACCCATCGCATTCGGCTGGCCGGTGATCGAGAACGGTGTCGCACCCGGTTTGCCGATGCGACCGCTGGCGAGGTGTACGTTGAGGATGCTGTTCACCTTATCCGAGCCGGATGAGGATTGGTTGACACCCTGCGAAAACAACGTAACGGTCCTGGATGTTTGCGCAAACAGGCGGAAGAACTCGGCGACCTCAGCCTCATTCAGGCCACAATGCTGCGCCACCGTCGGAATCGACAGGCCGCCGACCGCCTGTAACGCCGCGCCGAAGTCCTCGACGTGCGCTTCCAGATAGCCCCAGTCCAGTGCATCCTCGCGTTTGAGGTGGTTGAGCAGGCCGTTGAACAGCCAGGCGTCCATACCGGGTTTGATCGACAGATGCAGGTCGGCCAGGTCCGCCGTCGCCGTGCGGCGCGGGTCAATCACCACGATCTTCATGGCCGGCCGCGCCTTTTTCGCGGCGACCAGGCGCTGGAAGACCACGGGGTGAGTCCAGGCGGCGTTGGAGCCGACCAGGACCACCAGGTCGGCCAGTTCCAGGTCTTCATAGCAGCCTGGCACTGTGTCGGAACCGAAGGCGCGCTTGTGCCCGGCGACGGCGGACGACATGCACAGGCGCGAATTGGTGTCGATATTCGCAGAGCCGATGAAGCCCTTCATCAATTTGTTGGCGACGTAGTAATCCTCGGTCAGCAACTGACCCGAGACGTAGAAGGCCACGGCGTCGGGGCCTTGTTCGGTAATCACCTGCTGGAAACGTTGGGCGACCGTGTCGAGTGCGATGTCCCAGGTGACGCGCTGGCCGTCGATTTCCGGATGCAGCAGGCGGTCGTCCAGGCTCAAGGTCTCGCCCAGCGCCGCGCCCTTCGAGCACAAGCGGCCGAGGTTGGCCGGATGCGCGGGATCGCCGCGCACGCTGAAAGTGTCGCCCACGTGGCTGACCAGCAAGCCGCAGCCGACGCCGCAGTAGGGGCAGGTGGTGTGGGTGGAGGTCATGTAGAGCCGGCGCTACTTTTGGGTGTCAGCGCCAGGCTGACCACGCCATCGGCCACCCGCACCGGATAGCGCGCGGCGCAGCCGATATCGGGGGCCACGGCGAGACCGGTGTCGAGGGCGATCTTCCAGTCATGCAGTGGGCAGGCGACTTTTTTGCCGTGGACGATGCCTTGCGACAGCGGGCCGCCCTGGTGCGGGCATTGGTCGCGCAGGGCAAATATTTCGTCATCGACGGTGCGGAAAAGGGCAATATCGCCCGTCGATGTCTTGATGATACGGGCACCCTGGCGAGGGATGTCTTCGACCCGCCCGACCTGAATCCAGTTCTCGTTCATGTTCATTCCTTATCGCGTTATGCCAATGCCACCAGCGGCGTGAATTCATGCTTTTGTTCACCTCCGGCACGCTCCTTCCAGGGGTCGACTTGCGCGGGCTTTTGCGAGATTGCGAAGCGCTCGGCCAAAGTGCGGCGGTTGGCCGCGTCTTCCACCACCTTTGCCTTGATGTGGGCCAGACCGAT
>PFGT01000122.1 GCA_002782005.1 Hydrogenophilales bacterium CG12_big_fil_rev_8_21_14_0_65_61_21
GTGACCGCTTTACGAAACACGTGGCGTAAAATCAACCAGCAAGCAATGAAACTTCAAACCGCCTTGCACACAAAATTCAGGACACTCCCCCAAGCTCCAGCACTACCGCGCCCCTGATTTACTGATCGAATTCTGAAGAGCCGTGCCTCAACTTAGCCGGTTCCTGCGTGTCTTACCCTACTTTTTCAGCGGATCCTCCACCGCCGCCACATCCCGTAGCTGGTACTCCTGGTATGCTCCATTGGGTTTCTCCTTCGGCCTGTGCTTGGGCTCAAACGGATCGTCGACGGTGACCCTCAGCCACGGTTCAAGCACTTCTTTGACGCAGTGCTGGCACAGATCCGCCTCCACCAGGTTGCCGTCGCCAAACACCGAACTGTAGCCGGCGCGGAAGCGGATTGCGATTCGCTCCTGGTGTTTGCAGTCCTGGGCGTTCGGCACCATCTCGCGGCCGCAGCGGTCGCAAGTGACGAGTGCCGTCTCGGTGACGGTTTCAGTACGGGTGCGCGTGTGTTGCATTTGGAACCTCCATAGATTCACGGTTTAGGGACGATGAACGCCAGCACCGCCAGGGTGAATTTTTTCTCCAACAAATGTTGTCTGGAATCAACAGCGAACCACGCCCTGCTGGACATTTCTTGTCATATCCGCTACAAACGCGTTCATGCCCACCGACTCAACTGTCACCGCCTGCCTCTCAGAACTTCAGGTTCGCCTTGTAGCGCGGCACGAAGAGCCGCGCTACAAAGCGCTCATGGCGCAGCATCACTACCTGGGCGATCTGGCCAAGATTGGCGAAACCCTCTGGTACGTGGCCATCTGGCGTGACCAATGGGTAGCACTGCTAAGCATCTCTGCGGCAGCGCTCAAATGCGGCGTGCGTGACCGCTGGATTGGCTGGGACTTCACCACCCAGTACGGTCGGCTCAAGCTCATCGCCAACAACAGCCGCTTCCTAATCCTGCCCGATTGGCACCGACCCAACGTTGGCTCACGCGTGCTGTCATTGATGCAACGCCGCCTGGGTGGCGACTGGCAGACACGCTTTGGTCACCCCGTGCTGCTGCTGGAAACCTTTGTTGACCCCAGCCGCTTTCATGGCGGCGTTTACCGCGCCTCCAACTGGACTGAGCTGGGCCTGACTCAAGGCTTTCGACGCACTCATACAGGCTACAGCCAAGCGCACCATGCGCCCAAGCGGGTCTTTGTTTACCCCTTGTGTCGAAATCCGAAAGTGCTTTTGACCCAAGCCGATAGATCGCAACTTCAACTCACAGGCAAACCCAACATCATGCTCAGCGCCGCTCAAATGCGTATCCTGCCCGACTTCTTCAACGACATCGCAGACCCCAGATCACGCTCAGGCAGACGCCACCGTTTATCGAGCGTACTGAGCATTGCTGCAGCGGCCACGCTGTGTGGCATGAAGGGCTATAAGGCCATGGCAGGTTGGGCCAAAGGCCTCGGCGATAAAGCATGCGAGCGCTTGGGCTGTCGTCGTGTCAATGGCCAATATGTGGTGCCCAGCGAATCCGTTATCCGTGATGTGCTCATCCGGGTTGATCCAGCCGTGCTCGATGGTGCGCTGCAAAAGTGGAACGCCGCTTTTTGCGCCCGACGACAAGTGCATTGCTGTTGACGGCAAAACCATGTGCAACGCCATGGATGACAAAGGACATCAAACCCATATCATGAGCGCTGTGGGGCACCAATCTGCTGTTTGCTACACCCAAAAAAAGTCGGCACCTTGCCCGTAGAGGGGCGCGATGAGCGCAAACAGACCAATGAGATTGGCATGTTTGCGCCACTGCTCGACACCATTGAGATCAAGGGCAAACTGATCACGGCCGATGCCTTGCTCACACAGCGTAAGTTGGCTGATTACGTGGTGCAGCGCGGCGGTCATTACCACTTCACAGCCAAAGGTAACCAGGCCACGCTACAGAACGACATCACGCTGTTATTTCGGCTTCGCCAAGCGCCGGACTTCGTGGAGATCACACCGCCTGATCATGGCCGCATTGAGACCCGGCGCATCGGGTGCTCTGAGGCGCTCAATGGGTATTTGGATTTCCCGCACGTAGCCCAAGTCTTTCTGATCGAGCGTGAGGTGTTTCACAAGAAGAGCGGCAAACATTCGATGGAGATCGCAGTAGGTCTGACAAGCCAGACACCCGCCCAAGCCACTCCACAACAAGTGCTGCAAGTCAATCGTGGGCATTGGACGATTGAAAATAGTTGCCACTACGTGATCGACTGGAACTTTGATGAAGACCGCAGCCGTATTCGAACAGGTCATGGACCCGAGAATGTCACTCGGCTACGCCGCTTCGCGGTGGGTGTTTTGCGTCTCTTTGGCAACGTCAAAACCAGTATCACTGAAAAGATGGCCAAGCTCAATCGCAACACCCGACTGGTCTTCGATTACCTGCGCATGACGAAAAACTCCACTCGGCAAGCTGGCTGCGTCTGAGTATTTTGGAGAGAACAAATTTACCGTGCCAGCACCGCTGAACGGTGTGGCATGGAGGTGTGGGCTGGCGGATGCAGCCCAAGGGCGGATTATTTCACGGCAGGGCTTGTGGTAGCGGTGGTTGGAGCGGATTGTTTGGCCACCTTGACAGCCCCGGTCAGTGGCGCGAAGAAAATGGCCGGCCCTTCTTTGATGGCAGCAATTACCTCGCGGAAAAACGCACTCATGTGAGACTCCTTGTTGGCCGAGTGGCTTGATTGTAGACCTTTCACCGGGCCCTATAATGCTTCGGTTGCATTGACGCCTGAACGCCGCGAAAGCTTTCGGCTTGTTCCAAAGCTGCGCCGCGGCGGTCACCGAGGTCAATCAGCGCATCGATGGCCTTGAGCAACTCTTGCGTCTGCGCCTGCTCCTGCGCGAAGCGGAAAGTCGGCCTGCCTGATCCAGGAAACCCAGGCACCGGAGCGCACCCTGCGTGCGTACCCCTCCTGTGCCAATATCCCCTGAGACACCTGCCCTTCAGAAATTAAAGTGCAAGGCAGGCCAAAATCATGACGACCAAGAAGAAAGTCCCGATGC
>PFGT01000090.1:0-1238 GCA_002782005.1 Hydrogenophilales bacterium CG12_big_fil_rev_8_21_14_0_65_61_21
TGACGCCGGCGGCGATAGACCCAACGAAACTCACATAGCCCACAAGGGCGGGCCATGCCCGCCGTAACGGCAGCGGGTGAACGGCGGCTGTGGGAGCGCCAGTAGTAGGCGCGAATGTCGGGTTTCAACCCGACAAACCCGGCCCACGGAACCCGCATCGTCGGGATAAAACCTGACCTACAAAACCCGCATTCCGGCCCTGCCGGACACAGCCAATAAAAAAGGGCGCGGTTGCCCGCGCCCTTTACACAACGTATCTGAGGGTTAAGTCAGATTAGAAGTCGTGGTTCAGACCAACAGTGATAACGTTGTAAGCGCTGACACCTTCCGGCTTGGCATTGCAGTAACCCAAGTAGGTGCTGGTGCGCTTGGATAGGCCATAGACCACGCCGACAGCGATGTCGGTCATGTTGTTATTGGCGCCATCGGGATTACGCTTACCAAACTGAGCGGCCAAGGTGATGGGGCCCATGCCATAGGCAGCGGAAACCAGATAAGCCTTGGCGTCATTGCCAGCGACACCACCCAGGTCTTTCTGGTCTTCATAGGTGCCGCCCAGCTTGAGGTCGCCCATGGTATAGCCGACATTCAGCTTCCAGGCGCTTTCATCGGCCAGGTTATTGTGGTCTTCATAGGCCAGGCTGGCCTCCAGAGGGCCGTTGCCATACTTGGCAGCTAGGGAGTAGGCATCGGTCAGACTGTTTGCGTTAGGATTGGTGTCAATAGCGTTAGTGCCACTACCAGGAACAATGGCGGCAATCAGGGTCAGGCCGGAGAAGCTGGGAGAGACGTAGGCAATAGCGTTGTCAACGCGCAGGTCAAAATTTTGGCAGCCAATAATGCAAGTTGCGCCACCGGTAGAACCGGCGCCACCTTGTGCGTCAGCCGCGGTATCGCCGAACAGGTCGGCGGAACCGGCCAGCTTGTACGGGGTGTCGTGACGACCGGCCAGGACGGTGCCGAAGTCGCCGGCCAGACCCAGGAAGGTATTACGCCGACTACCCAGTGCAGCGGTAGAGTTGATGGCGAAACCGGTTTCATACTGATAGATGGCCTTCAGACCGCCACCCAGGTCTTCGGCGCCCTTGAAACCAACCCGCGAAACTTCATCGGTCATGGACCAATCGTTGCCATGGTTAGCGTTGTTCAGGGAAATACGGAACTTGCCATAGAAATCAACGTTGGCGGAGGCAGCGAAGGCCGGAGCGGCAAAGGTACCGGCAATGGCCAGGGCGATT
>PFGT01000090.1:1257-14050 GCA_002782005.1 Hydrogenophilales bacterium CG12_big_fil_rev_8_21_14_0_65_61_21
AGCTTGTTCGCGGAGGGACTGCTGACCGTACCGGTCAACCCCCCCCGCCTCGCCGCCAGCAAACCAACATGGGCGCTAGACAACGAGTGGGCGGAAACAACCTCTCGCGCGAGAAGTTAGGGCGATTGTCGCAATTTTCATGCGTTAAACCAAAGCGCTATTCCACTTTAAGTGGGGGTCGGACTACCCTGACGTGGTAATTATGCAACACTTTTTTGACCTCATCGGGCTGCATAAGCCGATCCTAACGATCATGGCGACCCGTTGCCGTCGGTGACACATCTGCACAGGCAACAGTTCGAATGGATTCGAATTTACAGAAACAATGTTGCACTAACTGCTTATATGTAAGCCCTTGTCGGGATTCAACCCGACAAGCCGGGCATGTCAGCGGGGTTTTGTAGGTCGGGATTCATCCCGACAACCCGGCCCATGGAACCCGCGTCGTCGGGATGAATCCCGACCTACGTCCGATGCATTGGTCTTTCCTTGTTCGCATAGGTGCTAAACAACGCGCAACACTACACTGGTTATTTTGTCACTCATTTTATCGAATCGGTCATCAGCCGGTTGAGCTCGGCGCCAGGGTCGCTTGCCCGCATGAAGGCCTCGCCGACCAGGAAGGCGTTGACGTGGTGTTGGCGC
Source organism: Hydrogenophilales bacterium CG12_big_fil_rev_8_21_14_0_65_61_21 (assembly GCA_002782005.1). Taxonomy (GTDB): domain Bacteria; phylum Pseudomonadota; class Gammaproteobacteria; order Burkholderiales; family Thiobacillaceae; genus Parasulfuritortus. The sequence continues at coordinate 1,903 of PFGT01000090.1, forward strand.
ATTAGGGTGACGTGTTCCGGGGCGAGGATGCCGCTCTCGGTGACCACGATGCGGTCATCGGGAATGGCCGGCAACAGGTCGAGGGTGGTCGCCAGCCGGGTCTCGAAGCTGCGCAGGTTGCGGTTGTTGATGCCGATCAGCGGGGTTTTGAGTTGCAGGGCCAGGGCCAGTTCGGCGCCGTCGTGAGATTCGACCAGGACGGCCATGCCCAAGTCCATGGCGAGCGCTTCCAACGCCTTCATCTCGTGTAGTCCGAGCGCGGCGACGATGAGCAGGATGCAGTCGGCGCCCATGGCCCGCGCTTCGTAGACCTGGTAGGGGTCGATCATGAAGTCTTTGCGTAGCACCGGCAGCGCGCAGGCGGCGCGGGCAGCCTGCAAATAATCCGGCTCACCTTGGAAGAACTGGCGGTCGGTCAGCACCGACAGACAGGCGGCGCCGCCGTGTTCGTAGCTGGCGGCGATCGCGGCCGGGTGGAAGTCGGGCCGGATGACGCCCTTGCTCGGGCTGGCCTTTTTGATCTCGGCAATGACGGCGGGCTGGCCGGCGGCGATCCGGGCGCGGATGGTGCCGACGAAATCGCGCACTGGCGGGGCGGCGGCGGCGGCTTCGATAATCGATTGCAGCGGCAGACCGGCCTTGGCGGCGGTGACCTCCTCGGCCTTGACGGCGAGGATTTTTTTCAGGATGTCGGACATAGGGTTTTAGGTTTCTTCGATTCTGACCCGCGCGGTAATCGCCGTCAGCAGTTCATACGAAATGGTGCCGGCGGCCGTGGCGACGGCCTCCACCGGGCAGCCGTCGCCCCACAGGGTGACCGGGCTGCCAACATGGGCGTGGCCGAGGTCGCTCAGATCGACGTGTAGCATGTCCATGGACACGCGGCCCAGGGTGCGAGTGAGGCGGCCTTCGACCAAAACCGGGGCGCCGGTCTGGGCATGGCGCGGATACCCGTCGGCATAACCGCAGGCGACGATGCCGACTTGCATATCGCGGGGGGCGGTAAATAAATGGCCGTAGCCGACGCCTTCGCCCTTGCGCACCGGCTGGATAGCAATGATCTCGCTCTCCAGGCGCATGGCCGGCAACAGGCCGAGCGCCTCGCCGGTCTCGCTGGCGAAGGGCGAGGCGCCGTACAGCATGATGCCGGGCCGAACCCAGTCGCCCAGCGATTCCGGGTGGCGCATCAGGGCGGCGGAGTTGGCCAGACTGATCGGCTGGCTCAAACCTGCGGTCGCCCGGCGGAATAGATCCAGTTGCGGCAGGAGGTATTCGCCGCCCTCGTCGGCGCGGGCGAAGTGGCTCATCAGGGTGATGTGGCCAATGTGGGGCAGCGTCTTGAGCCGGGCCAGGGCGTCAAGCATGGCCTTGGGTTGGAGGCCCAGCCGGTGCATACCGCTGTCTAGTTTCAGAAAGCAGTCGATCTTGCACTCGACTCGCGCGCGGGCTAGTGCATCGACCTGGTCGGCGCGGTGGATGACCGGCTGCAACCGGCGGCGGGCGATCTCCGGAATCTCGTCGGCGTGGAAAAAACCTTCCAGCAGGACGATGGGGTGGCTATAGCCCTGAGCGCGCAATTGGATGGCTTCGTCAAGGGTCAGCACGGCGAAGCCGTCGGCGGCGCGCAGCGCCTGAGCGGCGCGCAACAGGCCATGACCATAGGCGTTGGCCTTGATGACCGCCAGCAGCCGAGCGCGGCCGGCCAGCCGTTTCGCCACCATGAGGTTATGACCCAGCGCGGCGCTATCGATGCGGGCGACAAGCGGGCGCATGGTCAGCGGCTCATGCCCCCGGGGGCCCAGCTCTCGAACTTGGTGTACTCGCCCAGGAAGGTGAGTCGGACGGTGCCGATGGGGCCGTTACGCTGCTTGCCGATGATGATCTCGGCGCTGCCCTTGTCCGGGCTATCCTGGTTGTAGACCTCGTCGCGGTAGATGAACAGGATAACGTCGGCGTCCTGTTCTATAGCGCCCGATTCGCGCAGGTCCGACATCACTGGCCGCTTGTTGGGCCGTTGTTCCAGTGAACGGTTGAGCTGCGACAGGGCAATGACCGGGACGTGCAACTCTTTGGCCAGGCTTTTCAGGGAACGGGAGATGTCCGATATTTCGGTGGCCCGGTTTTCGCCCTTGCCGTTACCGGACATGAGCTGGATATAGTCGATCACGATGAGGCCGAGCTTGCCGTCATTCTGTCGGGCCAGGCGGCGAGCGCGAGCGCGCACCTCCATGGCGGTCAGACCGGGCGTCTCGTCGATGAACATGGGGACTTCGCTGAGCCGCCCAAGAGCGGTGGTCAGCTTGTGCCAATCCTCCTCGGCGATGCGGCCGGTGCGCATCTTGTGCTGATCGAGCCGACCGATGGAGCCCAGCATCCGCATGACCAGTTGGGTGGCCCCCATTTCCATGCTGAATACCGCGACCGGGAGGTTGGCATCGAGGGCGACGTTTTCGGCGATGTTGAGGCTGAGGGCGGTCTTGCCCATGCTTGGCCTGCCGGCCACAACAATCAGGTCGCCGGGTTGCAGGCCTGAGGTCTTGCTGTCCAGATCGGCGAAACCAGTGGCGATGCCGGTAATGTCGCTGGGGTTGTCACGGTTGTAGAGTTCGTCGATGCGGTTGACGACCTCCACCAGCAACGGTTGCAACGGCTGGAAGCCCTGACTGCTCTTGGCGCCGGCCTCCTTGATCTCGAATACCTTGGCCTCGGCGGCATCGAGGATATCGCCGGCGCTACGGCCCGCCGGGTTGTAGGCGGATTCGGCGATTTCCGCGCCCACCTCGGCCAGGTAGCGCAACACCGCCCGCTCCCGGACGATCTCGGCATAGCGCCGGATATTGGCGGCGGATGGGGTGTTCTGGGCCAACGAGGCCAGATAGGCCAGGCCGCCGATGTCTTCCAGCAGGTTGCGGGAATCCAGCGCCTCGGCCACGGTGATGACGTCGGCCGGTTTGTTCTCAGCGATCAGGCTATTGATTTGACGCCAGATGGCCCGATGGTCGGCGCGATAGAAATCCTGTTCGTTGATAAGGTCGGCGACCCGGTCCCAAGCGGTGTTTTCCAACATCAAACCGCCGAGCACGGACTGCTCCGCTTCTACCGAATGCGGCGGCAGCTTGATGGCGGCGAGTTCGGAATCGTAGCGGTCAGTCATAGGGGCGTTATTTTAGTCCGGAAACGACAAAGGCCGCAGAGCGGCCTTTGTCTATTTTGTGGTCATGCCCGCTTGCACGGGCATGACCAATCGTCGTTACTGCTCGCCGACTACCGTAATCTTGATGTTGGCGACGACATCGGTATGCAGACCAATGGCGACTTCGTATTCACCCACCATCTTGAACGGGCCTTCAGGCAGGCGTATTTCGGACTTGTTGACATCGAAACCCTGGGCGTTGAGCGCACCGGCGATGTCGATGTTGCCCACGGAACCGAATAGGCGGCCATCGACGCCGGCCTTTTGCGCCAGGGTCAGGGCAAAGCCTTCCAGTTTCTCGGCGCGGGCCTGGGCAGCGAGCAGCCGCTCGCCAGCGATACGTTCCAGTTCGGCCTTTTTCTCTTCAAATGCAACCCGGTTGGCCGGGGTGGCGCGCTTGGCCATGCCCTGGGGAATCAAGTAGTTACGGGCATAGCCGTCCTTGACCTTGACGATGTCGCCGAGGTTGCCCAGGTTGGCGACCTTGTCCATCAGAATGATTTCCATGGTCGTCTCCTTATTCGTGCAGGTCGGTGTAATGCAACAGGGCCAGGAAGCGGGCACGCTTGATGGCGACGTTGAGCTGGCGCTGGTAGTGGGCCTTGGTTCCAGTGATCCGGCTGGGGATGATCTTGCCGTTCTCGCTGATGAAATCCTTCAGGACGTCGAGGTCCTTGTAGTCAATTTCCTTGACCTTTTCAGCCGTGAAGCGGCAGAACTTTTTACGCCGAAACAGGGCGTTGCTTGCCGGTTTGCGGTTTTTGTCCATCGGTTTGCGACGAAAGAAAGCCATTTGATGCTCCTTAAATCAATTCATATTCGGTTACATGCACTATGGGCCAGCGATCGCGGACGCCTTTGCGCTCCAGAAAGCCGATCAGCCTGACCTGCGCTCCCGCCGGTACCCCGGCCAATTCCTGGGCGGGCTTGCCGAAGGCCTGTGCCTCCAGTTCGCATTCCACCGGCCGTGGCCGGCCCGCTTCGGTTTGCTCGGAGGCGTGCGCCAGTCTCAGTTGCAGGCTGGGCAGGCCGCCGGGGGTGTGGCGCAGAGCGTCGTGATACACGACACGGCCGTCGATCTCGACCCGGTTATGCGCCAAATCAGGCCGCAGCGGCTTCGGCCGGCGCAGCTTCGGCCGGCGCGGCCTCGCTCGACGGGGCCAGCAGATTGCGCGACTTTTCTTCCTTCAGCATCGGCGAAGGCGCGGTGACGGCCTCGTCGCGCTTGATGGTCAGGTGGCGCAGGATGGCATCGTTGAAGCGGAAGCCATGCTCCAGTTCGTCCAGGGTGGCCTGGTTGCACTCGATGTTCATCAGCACATAGTGGGCCTTGTGCACCTTCTGAATGGTGTAGGCCAATTGACGCCGGCCCCAGTCTTCGAGGCGATGGACCTGGCCGCCGTTGCCGGCGATCAACGCGCGATAGCGATCGATCATGGCCGGCACTTGTTCGCTCTGGTCCGGGTGGACGATTAAAACAATCTCATAATGTCGCATTAAAGCTCCTTTTGGTTCGCAGCCCCCCGCGCGACCGGTGGGGCAAGGACGGAAAATCCGGGCCGCATGTGCGGTCCGGGGAAAGGGCGCGGATTATGATGCAGAATCAGTCGGATAGCAATGGCATACTGAAAGCGTCACGCTTGCAGTATCACGCCCTCGCGGCGCCCCTTTGCACAGACTCCCCCATCAGTGGCCGCATGGCGGTCAGCAGATTGGCGAACAGGTTGGGATGCTGGTGTTCCTGTTCGGCCAGCATGAGCTTCATCTGGTGGCGCTGCATCGGCTTGGCGAAACAGGCCGGGCAGTTTTCAGCGATGACCGGCAGACCGGCGTGGATGGCAAAATCGCGGGTCTGGCGCTCGCGGGCATAGATCAGCGGCCGGATCACCCTGAGGTCGCCGGCGTCGATTCGATAATGAGCCCGCATAGTGCGCAGCCGGCCGCCAAAAAAGGCCGACATCATGAAGGTCTCGGCCAGGTCGTCCAGGTGCTGGGCCAGGGCCAGCACCTTGTAGCCTTGCTGGCGCGCCGTCCGGTACAGGATGCCGCGCCGCATACGCGAACAATAGGCGCAGAACGAGTCGCCGCGCATCCGGGTCTCGGCCTCCGCGACGATGGCTTGGCGCTCATAGAAATAGGGCACGTCCAGCGCCGCCAGGTAGGGCTTGAGCGGCGTCGGGTCAAACTCCGGCGAGCCGGGGTCGACGGTGCAGGCGGCCAGATCGAACTTCACCGGTGCCCGCTGTTGCAGGTAGAGCAGGACATGGAGCAGCGACAAACTGTCTTTGCCGCCGGAAAGGCCGAGCAGGACGCGGTCGCCGTCACCGATCATGGCGTAGTCGCCGATGGCGCGGCCGGCGGCGGCGATCAGCGAGCGGGGCGGCTTGACAGGTTGGGCGAGGCTCAACTCAGGGCAGCGCCTTGCTCAGGCTATCGAGAAACTTCTCTGGTGGTTCATAGCCCGCTACCTGGTAGGTCTGTTGTCGACCGGTCCGGTCGAAGAAGACGATGCCGGGCGGACCGTACAGGGCAAAACGTTTGAGCAGGGCCGCGTCGTCGGCCGTATTGCCGGTGACATCGACCTGGAGCAGGGTCACGCCCTTGAGCCGGGCCTGGACTCGCCCATCGGCGAAGGTATTGCGTTCCATCTCCTTGCACGATACGCACCAGTCGGCATAGAAGTCGAGCATGACCGGCCGACCGGCGGCGGCCCGCACGGCGGCATCCAGTTCGGCCACGGTACGTATCCGCTGGAAGTTCAGCCCGGTTTCGGCCTGCACCGTCGCCGCCGAGCTGCCCTTGAAGATGGCCAGCGGCTGCAACGGGTCGCGGCCGCCACCCAGGGCGCCCAGCAGCAGCGAAACGCCGGCGATCAGGGTAATGATGCCGATGCCTTTCCAGAACCGGGGCCAGCCGCCGACCTCTGCGTCTAGCGGGTCCATGGCCCGCAGATAGACCCCGGAGACGATCAACAGTACGGCCCAGGCCAGCATCTGGGCCAGATCGGGGATCAGCGGCGAAACCAACCAGACGGCCACGCCTAGCAGCAGCACGCCGAAGAACTTCTTCACCGCTTCCATCCAGCCGCCGGCGCGCGGCAGCAAGGCCCCGGCCGACAGGCCGACCAGCAAGAGCGGTACGCCCATGCCCAAGGCCAGGACGAACAAGGCGATGCCGCCCAGCACCACATCGCCGCTCTGGCCGATATAAAGCAGGGCGCCGGCCAGCGGCGCGGCGACGCAGGGGCCGACGATCAGGGCCGATAAGGCGCCCATGATGAACACCCCGGTCAGGGTGCCGCCTTTCTGGCGGTTGCTGGCCTCGGTGAAGCGGCTTTGCAGGAAGCTCGGCAGTTGCAGTTCATAGAAGCCAAACATGGAGAAGGCTAGGGCGACGAAGACGGCGGCGGTGGCGCCCAGGGTCCAGGGATTTTGCAGGGCGTTGGAGATGAGCTTGCCGGACAGGCCAGCGGCCACGCCGGCCAGGGCGTAGGTGACGGCCATGCCCAGAACGTAGGCCAGCGACAGGATGAAACCGTGGCGCTTGGTGACCCGATGGCCCTGGCCGACGATGATGCCGGACAGGATGGGGATCATCGGGAAGACGCAGGGGGTCAGCGCCAGCAAGAGGCCGGCGCCGAAGAAACTGGCCAGGATCAGCCAGAAGTTGCCGCCCTTGAGCAGGCTGGCGATCTTGCCGCTATCCGAGGTATTGGCGGCGGCGGCTGGGGCGGCGGGTCGAGACTGGGCCAAGACGGGGGCGGGCTGAAGTGGTTCGAGCGCCGCTTGCGCCTCAAGCCCTGACGGGAGCGGCAGTTTCGCGGTCTCGGTCGCCGCCGCAGTCGCGGTCGGCACGACGATCTGGAGCGGGGTCTCGATGGGCGGGAAGCAGATGCCAAACTGCCCGGCGCAGCCCTGATAACCGGCGGTCAGGGTAAAGCGTTGGCCGGGCTTGGCGCCCTCGACCGGAATGCGGGCCTTGAAATCGGTGGTATAGATTTCCTCGCGGCCCAGGAATTCATCCTGCTTGACCTTGCCGGGCGGTAAGTCGGGCTTGCCCAGCTTGACCGAATCGGCGGCGAACTTGATCTTGCCACGATAGAGGTAATAGCCGTCGACCACCTTGAATTGCGCCTCGATGGTCTTGGCATCGACCATCCGGGCGGAATAACGGAAGGCTTGCTCCGGTTCCAGCAGGTCGCCATCGGCGGCCCTCAGCAGGGGGGATGCAAGGATAAACAGCGTAAATAATAAAAAGCGGATCATGTAGTCTCCTGCGTTTCGGTGGCCAGCCAGGCTAGATATTCGGGTAGGCCGTGCGTTATGTCGATCGCCACCAGCTCGGGCAGCTCATAAGGGTGATGTTCCCGGACAAAGCGCTCGACCTGGTCATAGCGTTTGGCGGTGGTCTTGATAATGACCGGAATCTCCCCATATTCGTTCACCGCGCCCTGCCAGCGATAAAACGACTGGCAGGGTGACAGGACATTGACGCACCCGGCCAGGCGCGCCTCCAGCAACTGGCCAGCCAGTGTCCGGGCGGTCTCCAGATCGGGTAAAGTGGTAAAGACAAGTAACGTCGAGGGCGTTGGCATGAATGGTTCGCTGGCCAGGATATGGCCGATTATAGCTTTGGCCTTCCCGGTGCTGGAACTGATCGGGATTATTTCGATCTGGGGCGAAATTGGCGCCTGGACCTTGCTCTGGCTATTCCTTGCCGCCGTTGCCGGGTCGGCGTTGATTTCGCTTGAGCGAGTCGCCTTCATGCCTGTGCTGGCGGCGAACATGCAGGCCGGAGGCAACCCTTTTGCCACACTTAAGGCCAGCGGGCTGCGATTTCTGGCCGGTTTACTGTTGATCTTTCCGGGGGCGATCAGCGATGTGTTGGCACTGCTACTGCTGTTCTGGGTTGGCTTCCGGCCACCGCCGCCGCGTACCCCGCGCGCTCCCGGCGCGGCGGCCAACGACGACGTGATCGAAGGCGAGTTCCAGCGGCTGGACGAATAGGACGCGGTGACAGAGTGACCAAGCCACGAGCGACGTAAACGGTCACTGATCTGAATCCAGATGCCTTTTCAGGTGACGCAGGGCGACTAGCAGCGCCGCCGATGCCGGGATGGCCAGCAAGACGCCGAAGAAGCCGAACAATTGGCCGAAGGCCATCAGGGCGAATATGACCGCCACTGGGTGCAGGCCGACCCGTTCGCCCACCAGCCGGGGGGTGATGACCATGCCTTCCAGCAATTGGCCAACGGCAAACACGCCCCAGACCGGCAACAGCGAAACCAGGTCGCCATGTTGGCCGAGGCTGGCCAGGGTGCCCAGCAACACGCCCACGGTGACGCCCAGATAAGGCACGAAGACCAGGATGCCGGCGACCATGCCGACCGCCAGGGCGTAATCCAGGCCCGCCAGCCAGAGACCCAGGCTGTAAAACAGCGCCATGATGAAGATAACGGATACCTGGCCGCGCACGAACTCGGCCAGCACCTGGTCGATTTCCCGAGCGATCGCGGTAAGCGATGGCCGTACCCTGGCCGGGATTATCTCGCTCAGCGAGGCCATCATCCGATCCCAGTCGCGCAACATATAGAAGGTCACTACCGGGATCAGCAGCAGACTGGCGGCAATGCCCAGCAGGGCCAGCCCCTGGCTGCCCACCGACGGCAGGTAGGCGGTCAGCTTGGTCAATTCGCCGACATGGCCCTTGAGCCAGGCTATGATCTCCGCCTGGCTGCTCGCCAGGTCCATGCCCAAGGACGAATGCAGCCAGGGCAAGACGGTAAGCTGGCCCCAGTCCAGCAGTCGGGGAAGCTGGGCCATCAATAAACGACTTTGGGCCTGGAACAAGGGGGTCAGTATCAGCGCCAGCACTGCCATCAGGAGCAGCAGGCCGAGCAGTACCAGCACGGTGCCCAGCGTGCGCGACAATTTGCGCCGTTCCAGCCAGTCCACCAACGGGTCGAACAAATAGGCCAGCGTCGCGGCGGCCAGGAAAGGCGTCAGCATCGGCGACAGCAAGTAGAGCAGCCAGAGGCCGCCGGCAGCGAGCAGCAGGTAGAGCAATGCGCGGTTGGAGGCAGGATTGAGGTCCATTGGGCTAGAATATCACCCTTCCCGTCATTTCCAGCCTACTGCCGTGAACAGCCAAACCGGACTTTCCTACCGAGACGCCGGCGTCGACATCGACGCCGGCGATGCCCTGGTCGAACGCATCAAGCCGCTTGCCCGCCGCACCATGAGACCGGAAGTGCTGGGCGGCATCGGCGGTTTCGGCGCCCTGATGGAGTTGCCCAAGCGCTACCGGGAGCCGGTGCTGGTCTCCGGCACCGATGGCGTCGGCACCAAGTTGAAACTGGCCTTCGAGATGAACAAACACGACACCATCGGCCAGGACCTGGTCGCCATGAGCGTCAACGACATCCTGGTGCAGGGCGCCGAGCCATTGTTCTTCCTCGACTATTTCGCCTGCGGCAAGCTCGACGTCGATGCCGGCGAGCAGGTCGTCGCCGGCATCGCCCACGGCTGCGAGCTGGCCGGCTGCGCCCTGATCGGCGGCGAGACAGCCGAGATGCCCGGCATGTACCCAATTGGCGAATACGACCTGGCAGGGTTCGCCGTCGGCGTGGCCGAGAAGTCCCGACTGATCTCCGGCGCCGACATCCGGCCTGGCGACGCTATACTGGGCCTGGCCTCCAGCGGCCCGCATTCCAACGGCTATTCCTTGATCCGCAAGATCGTCGAGGTCAGCGGCGCCGACCTGACCAGCGATTTCAACGGCCGGCCGCTCGGCCACGCACTGCTGGAACCAACCCGGATTTACGTCAAGCCGCTGCTAGCCCTAATGCAGGAAATTACCATCAAGGGCATGGCCCACATTACCGGCGGCGGCCTGCTGGAGAATATACCGCGCGTGCTGCCCGATAACACGGTCGCCGTCATCGACCAGTCTGCCTGGATATTGCCGCCCCTGTTCCAGTGGCTGATGGAGAAGGGCAACGTGGCCGAACGGGAGATGCACCGTACCTTCAACTGCGGCATCGGCATGGTGGTGGTGATCGACCGCGCCGCCGCCGATGCCGCCGCCCACTTCCTGACCGAGCGGGGCGAGACGGTGTATCGACTGGGCGAGATCGCCGCACGCCAGGGCGACGAGCACCAGACCGTCATCCGTCGATGAAGGCCGTCATACTCATTTCCGGCCGCGGCTCCAACATGGCGGCGTTGCTGAAGGCCGGCCTGCCGGTCGAATTCGCCGCCGTCATCAGCAACCGACCGGATGCCAAGGGGCTGGAAACCGCCCGTTCGCTGGGCGTGGCGACCGCCGTGGTGGATCATCGCGGCCACGCCGACCGCACAGCGTTCGACGCCATACTGGCGGCCGAGATCGACCGCCACACGCCCGACCTGGTCATCCTGGCCGGTTTCATGCGGGTACTGACGGCCGACTTTGTGCGCCGCTACCAGGGCCGCATGATCAACATCCATCCCGCCCTGCTGCCGGCCTTTCCTGGCCTCGATACCCATGCCCGAGCGCTCGCCGCTGGCGTTCGGGTGCATGGCTGCACGGTGCATTTCGTCACCCCCGAGGTCGATGTCGGGCCGATCATCATCCAGGCCGCCGTGCCGGTGCTGGCCGACGATACCGAAGCCAGCCTGGCCGCCCGGGTGCTGGAACAGGAACACCGCGTCTATGCTCAGGCGGTGCGCTGGTTCGCCGAGGGCCGCTTGACCCTGGGCGCGAATGGCGCAGTGGCCGTGGCCGGCGCGAGCCGACAAGTCATGACCCTGATCTCGCCGCCGCTCGACGCTCGGTAACAGGCCATGGGCCGGGCCAATCGGACGCTGCTTTGGGCGCTGGCGATCTCACTGCTGCTGCATTTCCTCACGGTAAGCTCATTAGGCAATTTATGGTCGCTGCCCAGCGAACGACTCGACTTTCCGATCGAAGCGCGCTTGACGCCGCCAGCCGCCAGGACGCCGCCGGCCAAAGCCAAACCGGCCGTCCCGGCGCGCCAACCCATTAGCCAAGCCAAACCAGTCGCCCCAGCGCCGCCAGTGGCCGAGCCCTTGCCCACCCCCGAACCGGAACCTGTACCGGTCGAGCCGCCGCCCCCAGCCGCGCCGCCGGAACCGGTCGCACCACCGGTCATCCGCCTACCCCCTGCTCCGGTCACGCCAGTTGTGCCGGCGCCGCCAACCCGCCCGGCGCTACGCGATCTGCCGACCGATCTGGTCATCGACTATGCGGTGCAGATAGGCGATGGCGACAACGGTTTCGTCGCCGGCCGCGCTGCTTACCATTGGCACAGCGGACAGGGCCGATACTCCATGGTCAGCACGGTTCAAGCCACCGGACTGACCGCGCTGTTCGTCAGCGGCCGCATCGTCCAGGTCAGCCAGGGCAGGCTCGACGCGGGCGGCCTGCAACCTGAACAATACTGGTTGGAACGCGGTAGCCGGAAACAGGATGCCGCCCGCTTCGACTGGTCCCGAAACCAGTTGGTCCTGAGCGGTGGAGAGCCCAGCCAACCGTTGCGGGCGCAGGCGCAGGACCTGTTGAGTTTCCCCTTCCAGTTGGCGCTGACCGTGCGCGAAGACGAGCCCGATTTCATGCTGTGGGTCACCAACGGCCGCAATTTCCGCGACTACGCCTTTCATGTGCTCGGGCGGGAAACCGTCAATATCGCAGGCGGACAAGCGGAAACCGTGCATTTACAAGGCGCGCGAGCCGGCGAGGGGACGCTGGACGTCTGGCTCGACCGGGCTGGATCGGGCCTGCCAATACGCATCCGCACCGTCGATCAAAAGGGCAAAACCATGGTGCTGCGGCTGGAAAAGATCACCGCGCCCGGCCAGCCCTCGGGCGGATAAACCTAGTGTAGTGTTGCATTCTTTGGAATGCTTATATGTAAGCCCTTGTCGGGATTCAACCCGACAAGCCGGGCATGTCAGC
>PFGT01000049.1:0-147 GCA_002782005.1 Hydrogenophilales bacterium CG12_big_fil_rev_8_21_14_0_65_61_21
CCAAGCGCCCCTCAGCGACCAGCTTCAATGAGGCCGGGGCGGATGCCCCGGAAATACCTTTATCGGCCCATATCTGATTTGGTAGATGATAGTAATGCTTCAATGAGGCCGGGGCGGATGCCCCGGAAATACCGGCGCCCTTGCCAT
>PFGT01000049.1:157-3009 GCA_002782005.1 Hydrogenophilales bacterium CG12_big_fil_rev_8_21_14_0_65_61_21
GCTTGGAGTTTCGACCGTTTTTGCGAGTAGTACAAGTTTTCAACCTGGTTTGGTCATTAAAAATTGGTTTGTAGTTTCTTGGCCATTGCTATTGCCATGTTTTTAAAGAACATTGCTGCGTGCGAGCGGTGCTTGGGGTCCGAAATGCCACCCTAGCGCTCGCGTCCGCGCGGCTAAAAAATAAGGGCCTCGCGTTTCACTGTCTCGAATTTCTTGCCCAGGCTGGTGACATGGGGTTTCACGGTGTCTACCGGCCCGAGGTCGAGTATCAGGATGTGGTCTTCCTGATGGTGTATTGCATCATTCAGTTCGGCTTGCAACTGGATGATGCGCGTCCTATCTAGCCGACATTGAAAAACCGATAGTTGCAGCCATTCTCCATAGCCGTTCATGGTTTTGAATACGCGGCGCCAGCGTTTGTCGTCGGCGATGTCGTAGGTGATAACGTAGAGGTGCTCCATGTCTACCTTGTCACGAAATTGGGGTAGTCCGGGGTTTCGCCGGCCAGGTGGCGGGCGAGCAGGCGGCCTTGCACTTCAAACAGCCGCCGATAGGAAAGGCGATAACCGAACAGGGGATGAGTGACCTCTTGCCCAAGCCGCCGTTCGAAGGCGGCGATGAAGCGCTTGCGGCCGCTGTCCGACAGGGCGCAGGCGCCGGCGGCGTGAATGAAGTCGGTGCCGCGCACTTCGCCGTTGTTGATAGCCATGAGCACGGTGGAATCGGCGACCAGGGGGCGGAAGGGTTCCATCATGTCAAGCGCGAGGGCGGGACGGCCAAAGCGGGGTTGGTGGTAGTAGCCGCGATAGGGGTCCAGCCCGACCGCCGAGAGGGCGATGTGCCATTCGCGCGTGAGCATGGCGTAGGCGAAGGAAAGCATGGCGTTGACCGGGTCTTTGGGCGGGCGCCGGTTGCGGCCCATGAAGTCGAAGCTCAGCGTTGGGTCGTCGTCCTTCTTGATGAGGTTGGCGAAGTGCTGGAAATAGCGCCGCGCGGCGATGCCTTCAATGCCGAGCAATTCGTCCAGTGCATGGGCGCGGCCGGCGTGTTCGGCATCTTCCTTTAAGGCCCGCAATAGTTCGTCTGGCGGCTTGCCCTGGTCGTTCGCCGCTTTGTCGGCGGTCTCGAACGGTTCGTCATCGTCTCCAAATTCGCCGCGCCAGTTGCGCCGCATCAGGGTCCGGCAATTGGCAATCTTGGCCGCCACCCAGCCTCGGGCCAGTCGCAGGCAGACATGCTCGTCGAAGCTGGCGCGATATTGGTGGATGCGGGTTTCGACGTTGCGGTGACCCAGGCCGACGGTGTGGCCGACGAACCAGCCGCCGTAGGTGTGGTAGGAAACGGGTATCTCGCGCCGCATCAGTTCGTGGAGCAGGGGCGTGGACATGCCAGTGGAGCCGAATACCACCACTTGGGAGACTTCGCGCAGCCGGGCATCGCCCACCTTCTGTTTCTCCACCTCGACGACGATGCGTTCTTCGTCCTTGCGTAGCCAGGCGCGGGGCGATTGCACATAAAGCGGCGCGGCGTATTCCTCCTTGGCAGCCAATGGCCGGGGCATGATGGGCGCAGCGTTGAGGAAACGCACTTCATCCGGCAGGCAGATGCCGACCAGGGAGCAGCGCGGACACTTGGGGCTGTCCTCCAGCGGCGGCGGGATGTGCCCGGCATAGGCCACGCCGCGCAGGCCGTGGATGCTGGCCAGGGTCTGCTCGATCAGAATTTCGTCGAACATCACCCGCACCCGCTCGCGCGAATCGACGAAATAGAGCACGCCGGAATCGCACTCGTAGCCGTGTTCCTGGAGCAGCAAGCCCTGGGCGCAGATTTGCACCCGCTCCGGATCATAAGCGCCCTTGTCCACATGCGGGCGCTTGCCGCGCTTGTAATCCACAGGGGTGACATAGCTGCCTTCGCCCTCCACCAGGTCCAACTTGGCAGTGATGCCCAGCTTCAGCGACGCCAGGGACACCGAGCGGGCATGGATGCGTTCGTCTTCCTGCGGTGTTTCCGGCAGTTTGTCGTTGCCGGCGTCAACGCGCTTATGTTTGACCCGGCCTTCCACCGTATCCGCCGAGTCGGCCCATTCCGATTGCACCCACATCAGATACGCCAGGCGCGGGCAATAAACGTATTCGTTGACCATGCGCACCGGGATGAGCGGCGCCTCGGGATCAAGTTCGGGGAAGGCGAGAGACAGTTCGCGCTGGTCGGGCATGGCGGTTATCCAGTCATGGATGCCAATGGGACTACAATGCTTGGCATTGAAACTACAAACGGAGTCGGCACGATGGAAACCTCGGTACGCGAACTAAAAACACATCTATCCGAATATCTGCGCCATGTGGCGGCGGGCGAAGAGGTGGTAGTGACCTCGCACGGCAAGCCGGTGGCGCGCCTGACAGCGGTTCTGCCACGCGCCTTGACTGATGCCGAACGTGAAGCGGAAGCCATCGCCAAACTGGAGGCACTGCCTTGGATACGGCCCGGACGGGGCGGCAAACTGATGGGATCAACGCGGCCGATGCCGGCGGCGGGCGCTGGATCGACCAGCGAGGAGATCATGGCATGGCTGCGGGATTGACCTGCTACTTTGACACTTCCGCCCTGCTCAAGCTGTATCTGGAGGAGGCCGAATCGGCGCGTGTGCGAAGTGCTACTGCTGCGGCAACCTTCGCTTTCACACACCTGATCACCTACGCCGAAATGCGTGCGGGCTTGGCCCAGGCCGCACGTTTGCGCCGGATCGACGACCTGGAATTGGCGCGGCAGGTTGAGCAATTCGAAACCGACTGGTCTGAACTGCGCGTCATCACCCCGAACGAAACCCACATCCGCCGCGCCGGCGAGCT
>PFGT01000030.1 GCA_002782005.1 Hydrogenophilales bacterium CG12_big_fil_rev_8_21_14_0_65_61_21
GACAGATAAACGCGTGCGGCTCAATGTCTGGGGCTGCATGGTCGAGGCCGGACTCACGACTACGCGGCATCGCTACGGTGGGCCGCGCCGCTGGTTCGCCTGCCCGTGCTGCGACAGGCGTTGTGCTGTGCTGTACCTGCGCGACGGGAGGCTGGCTTGCCGCCAGTGCCACGGACTGGTCTATGCCAGCCAGCTTGAGAGCCATGGCAGCCGCAAGCTGTACAAGATGCTGCGCCGCGAATGGGCGCAGCTTCAGTTATCGAGAATGTCCTCGGGGGCCCAAGCCGGCGCTGTCTCCGGCAAGGTCATCTCGGAAAAGAACTGAGCCAGTGGCCGGCAGCGGCCTGACCGTCGTTGCAAGGCAGCGCCCGCACGGCGCGGAGGATGTTGCGCACCAGTTCGTCGTTCTGGAGCAAATGCGGCAGCAGCACATGATGGAAATAGCGGCTCCAGCGAACATCCTGCCCGTCGCCGGGATTGGGGAATAGCGCATCCTGCGGGCTGAAGAAAGCGGCGATGTAACGCTCGGTCAGCACCTCGAATGGCCTGAGCAGGGGCCAGACATCGATGGCGGTTTCGGCACCCATCGCGTGCAGGCGATCAATGGCAGGGCTGTGCAGTTCGAGCAGGCGCGCAGCGTTCAGGAATTTGCGGCGGCAGGCCATGACCAGGGCGAAGAGGTCAGCGGTCGCGCCGGCCCGCTGTTTCTCGCGCAGATCATCGACGTGCATGGTTCAGTCGCTATTACGGCGCAGCCAGTTGAGGATGGCGGCGTGGATGCGCCCGAAGAATCCCGACCCCTCGAAACGGAATTCCTGCCGATAGTGCTTGTGGCCGCAGCCGTCGATGATGATGGGTTCGTCGGGCGGAAAGGTGGGTATATCGGTGGCTATCATCGTCGGTACTCCTTCATCTGGTTTGGTCATCCGTCATTATCCTCCGCCACTGAGGCGCCGGGCGGATGCTGGCACAGCCCATACTCCTGCGCCTTCTCCCAGCTCGATAGATAGCTCAGACCCGGCTCCAACTTCACCCGGATTTCCTCGCGTTCCTGCGCCTTGAGCGCATCCAGATATTCGCCGGTCGCTATCAAGTCCTTGACCGTCTGCGGCCAGCCCAGCGCCCAGCGGTTGGCGATCTCGATGGCCGTATCGGACATCTGGCCGATGGCCTGCCGCAATTCCGGCGGATACTGGCGAGGCTTGTAGAGGGATTGCATGACAATCTACTGACGGGCGAGCATGGGGATGACAACCGCCGCGACAATGCCAATCAGCGGGATCAGCCCGAATACCCAAATCACCCAGGCATGCACCCCGCCCTTGTAGGCCAGATGCTCGATTAGCTTGGATTCGTCCTTGATCGCGAATTGGGCGACCGCGATTCTTTTCTTCACGTTGCGGTGATACAGCGAATTGGCGTAAATGCTGAAGGCGATCCACGGCAGGAAGAATACCAGCGCGCCGATGGCCGGTGATCCCAGTTTCAGGAAAACCTTGAATGCGATCTGGGTGACAAGTTCAATGCCCCAGAAGGCGAAGAACCAGCCATACATTTTCCGATATAGCGCCCAGACGCCCCCCACGAGAAAGGCCGCCCAATTCCAGCTTGGCCTTAACCCCGGCGGCAACTGGTCAAAGGCTGCGAATTTCTCCAAGTAATAGCCACGGCCTTTCTCGCCGACAACGGCCCCGTACAACTGAACGAGGGCCGGGGTGGTAGATGTTGTCTCAGGCCGGCTGACGATGGACTCTGGCGCGCTCGCGGAAACTGCGACCGGGCCAGCAGGCACCGCCATCCCGGTCTGCCCTGAAAGGACGAAGGCAATGCCGCCGATCAGCAGAACGGCGACCCACTGCACGAGTAACTGGCTGGCGTTGATTACAGCGTGGTCTTTTGGCGGGAAAAATAACCACGAGTAACCCAAGCCCAGTCCCGTATGAAGCTGGAATGGCGGATACAGCATCAACAGGCCAATCAGGCTACCGGCGACGATCAGTATCGTCCGTTGTCGATCATTCATATTGGAACCTCCATCGGGGGCAGCCGCTTTTGTTTGGATGGCAGGCGATGGTTTTCTTGTACGCAGTTGGCGCACCAAGACGATCAGCCCAATGACCGCGACAGCCAACACCACGTAGTGAGGCCACCCAAACCGGCCCCAAGGGCGCTCCTTTGGGACGCTCGCATCGGGAGCCAACCGTAGAAACTCTGCGCGCACCTCGGCGACATTCTTGCCATCAGCCATGACATGCGGGGCAATCCAGTAATCGAAATAAGCAACCTTGGCTTCGAATTGCTTGGCAGGGGGTAGTGCCTGAAATTCAGGTTTTGCCGCAATGTCGCGCCACTTTGGCGCTTTGGACAAGTCAGGTAATGAATCGCCGGCAGGGGCACTCTGTGTCGGTGCTTTCGGTGTCTGGTCGAAGAACTTGGACAAATCCTGCTCACCCTGACCAGCAAACGCAGTTGGGACCAGCAGCATGAAGATCAGAATGATGAGTCGCATCGTTAGTCCCTCACTGGTGCAGATCGCTGTCAGCTTCGCAACTGATGGCCGAAGTGCGCGTTTCGAGATCGCGCCAGACCATGCAGCGCTTTGTCTCCACCATGGGGAAGTTCTCGGGTGCCCATGCAGCCGGCAGCGGCATGTCAATGACCAAAAGCTGGCCTTGCTGAGTATCGAAAACCCGCGTTTCGGCTTTGGCGGTATTCAGCAAGCGCGTTGCCCGCTCTTTCCGTGCTTGCGCTCTGGCGGCGGCTTCCTGTTCATTCTTCTTCAATGTGTGGTTCCACCAAACGAAGGCGACCAGTGCCAACGTGCCGACTACTACCCAGATCGTGATTCGCTTGAAGGATTCCATGCGCCGGGTGCCGATCACTCGCAGCGGAACAGGACTTCGGATTCCGGCCAGCGCCCTAGCGGGCCAGCCTGAATCTCCTTGGTGTGCATCACTTTGACCGATTTGCCGCTGCCCTTGCAGTAAGCATCCGCTTCCAATATTGCGGCTGCTTTCAACGAGTCGGGTGTGACCCAGAAACCTTCGCCCTGTCGCGTGACGGTGTGCAGGCCTTCACCACGTGGGACAACGCCCGTAGTAGGCGTGGCGCAGGCAGAGAGCAGCATCGCTGCGCCGAGAAGTACGACTCGCAAAAGTTGCATGGATACCCCTTTATGTTTTTTGTTTGGGTATCTTATCCCGTGGTGCTAAGTCCATCAAGATTCCAGCATTCGGACATGGCAAGACCATCTCCAATTCATGCTGGCGACCCTGCACTGCTGGGCATCGGGAAGACTATCCGCGAACTGCGGGCGGAGGCTGGGTTGTCGCAGGAGGCACTTGCCCACGAGGCCGGCGTGGATCGGAGCTACATGGGCGGCATTGAGCGTGGCGAGCACAACATGACCATCATCAACCTGCTGCGCATCAGCCGCTGCCTGAAAATGACTGTCAGCGAGCTATTGCACCGGGCAGGCGTATAGTCGTAGTCGGCTGAGCATTCCTTGAAAAGTCGGCGCTGGCGCGACGGCGGCTATCGGCAATGCCGGCGTTCTACCGGGCGCGTCGCCACCATTCCAGCACGTCGAGGCACCCCAGCAATAGACGACTGATCGGCTGGAGAATGCACCGCTCCAGCAGATCATCCAGCCGGCGACCAATCCGCCATTGCACGCCCTCGCGAACATCGAAGGCATAGCGAGGAAGCGAATCATCCACCGGCACCGGGTCGGACGCGGGCCAGTGATGCACGTTGGGAATCTGGTCGGCGATCTGCCAGTAGGCCTTGCCGGCATTCTCATCAATCGGCGCTTTGGACATGGCGCTATTCCGTCGAGCGGCGAACACGAATGTGGGAGATGTTGCCTTCGTCGTCGATGAAGTGATGGCAAATGTTCATCGTCGCAGGTTCTGCCTGCGCCCTGTCGTCGGAGCGCGGAACCGGGATACTGGCCGGCGCAGGTGCCTTGGCGAACAACTTGATGAACCGCTCGATCAGACTCATGCCACCCCCTCGTGATCTGGAAATCCCCGCAGGGCACTCTGGGAAGCAGGCTGGGGCCTGACTTGATCCAGCCGTTTGCGAAGGCTACACCGGGCGAACCCGATGCGCGATCAGTATAGCCAATGCCAACCGGATGAGCGATAGCGCCAAAAGTCAGTCCCGGTGAGACGGCACCTCACCAACTGACTGCCCGGCGCAGCCGGCCAGCGAGCGCGCCGCAAGGTGGGCAAGCGCGGCCCAACGGTTGAGCGTAAGCCACGGGTGCGCAGCACTCGATAGACAGACGCGCAGCGCCGAATGACGTAGTTGTCCGGGTTGGGGCGCAAGACATAACAGACCATTACCCGAACCCGAGAGGGCGCGCAGCGGCTCAGGCCGGGAGCAGCTATGCTGCGGTAGGCGCAGCGGCTTTGGGTAATGCGCTGTTATGTTCAATCGCTTGCGATTTACCCCGGCCCGGCGCTGTGCAGTCGA
>PFGT01000028.1:0-371 GCA_002782005.1 Hydrogenophilales bacterium CG12_big_fil_rev_8_21_14_0_65_61_21
CCCGTACCGGGCACGTATCCTGACTGAGTCGCTTGAAAGCAAACTTCGCCACCGTATTCAAACCGAGGAGAGACCCATGATCATCCGCACCACGCTTATTACATCCAGCCTCATCGCCTCCAGCCTGGTTTCATGCGCGGCGCAGGCCACATTGATCAACCGCGGCGGCGGGATGATTTACGATACCGATATCGATATCACCTGGCTGGCCGACGCCAACTACGCCATGACCAGCGGCTACGATGCCGACGGTCTGATGAACTGGGCCGCGGCCAATGCCTGGGCGGCTGGTCTGGTGTATGGCGGTTACGAGAACTGGCGCCTGCCGAAAGGATAGGAAATTCAACCGCACAAGTCAAACAAAACTTCCC
>PFGT01000028.1:393-3006 GCA_002782005.1 Hydrogenophilales bacterium CG12_big_fil_rev_8_21_14_0_65_61_21
TTTTCACCGTCAAAACCATGGCAGACACCTCGCCTCGCCAGTTCCCATGGCAAGAATTGGCCGCGCCAACGCCAAAAAACCGGCACACGCTAAACCCTGCGCACAAGTCTACCCACGGCGAGCAAAAAATGCCCGTTACCAAGCGATACGCTGATCGAACTCGAACTCGGGTACAGGCTGTGCCGGCATATCCCATCGAGGGTCGTTGCCCGCCTGCTCCTGAGCCATTGCCGCCTCCCACAGCGGCGGGCCACGCGCCGGGGCGATGCACGGCGGCAGCGCCGATTCGCCGAGGTGATCCAGAATCTTCCGCACCGAACTGCCTTCGGTAATGAAAGCGATGATCCGCATCGGCGACTGACAAATCGGGCAGACCAGCGGCAGCGTTTCGTAGATGCGCGCCAGCAGCATCGCCCACAGGTAGTGGGATGCGGCACGGTGCGGCGGTGCGTCATCTGCGGTGGCTTCCACCGGCAGCGGCACGATCACCGGCATCGGCGCTAAGGCTGTGACGGCGGCACGCATCGGCGCATTGGGCGCCAGCACGCCGTAGTAGCGATGGCGATGCGCGCGGGGTGGCGGTATCAGCGCGGCGATTTTGTCGATCAGCTCCAGCGGGGTGAGCACCAGATCGCACGGGCTATCCGAGCGAGGTTTGGGGTTGGGACAAAATCAGCGCCCAAATGGCTGCCACGTTGATCAGCGAGACCAATACCGCAGCACTGCCGATATCCTTGGCCCGTTTGGCCAGTTGATGATCCTCCAGGGAAATACGGTCGACCGTCGCCTCGATGGCCGAGTTGATCAGCTCGACCAGCAGCACCAGGAGCACGCTGCCGATCATCAGGGCCCGCTCGACAGCGGCGTGACTCAGTAGGAGGGCGGAAGGGATCAGGACGACGGCCAGGATTACTTCCTGGCGAAAGGCGTCCTCATGCCTGAACGCGGCACGGAAACCAGCCATCGAGTAAGACCAGGCATTCCAGACCCGTTTCAGGCCGGTCTTGCCCTTGTGGCGATTGGTTTCAGGGCTTACCCCCGCCACGCCAGGTCCAGTTCGCGGGCGGCCTTGACGTCATCGAGTCGTTTGACCGGCAAGGTGTAGGGCGCGCCTTTCACCCGGTCCGGTTCGATCTCGGCCTCCGTCTTCACCTTGGCCATGGCGGCGACGAAGGCATCCAGCGTCGCCTTGCTCTCGGTCTCGGTCGGCTCGATCAACAGACACTCCGGCACCAGCATCGGGAAGTAGGTGGTCGGTGCATGAAAGCCGTAGTCGAGCAGGCGCTTGGCGAAGTCCATCGCCGATACGCCGGTAGTATCCTTCAGCTTTTTCAACGTCACGATGAATTCATGGCTGGCCCGGCGCTGAGGGAAGGCCAGGTCGAAGCCGGCCTTGTTTAATTCCACTGCCAGGTAATTGGCATTTAGGGTGGCGTAGTCGGCCACCCGACGCATACCGTTACGGCCAATCATGCGGGCATAGACCCAGGCCCTGAGCAGCACCCCCATGTTGCCGCCGAAGGCGGAGAGGCGGCCGATGCTTTGCGGGTAGTTGGCCTCGTCGGCCCAACGGTAGAAGCCGCGCTCCTCGACCACATAAGGGATGGGCAGGAAGGATTTAAGCCGCTCCGACACACCGACCGCGCCAACGCCAGGGCCGCCGCCGCCATGCGGGGTCGCGAAGGTCTTGTGCAGGTTCACATGGATGGCGTCGAAACCCATGTCGCCCGGCCGCGCGCGGCCCAGGATGGCGTTCAGGTTGGCGCCGTCGTAATAGGTCAGGCCGCCGGCCTCATGAACGATCCGCTGAATCTCGGCGATAGACTGCTCGAACACACCCAGTGTGGATGGATTGGTCAGCATCAGGCCGGCCGTCTGCGGCCCGACCGCCGCCTTGAGTGCAGCGAGGTCGATGTCGCCGTTACGGTCGGTCGCTATCTCGCGCACCGTATAACCGCACATGGCGGCAGTAGCCGGGTTGGTGCCGTGGGCGGCGTCAGGGATGACGATCTCGCTGCGCACCGTGTCGCCGCGCACGGCGTGCCAGGCGCGGATCATGGACACGCCGGCAAACTCGCCATGCGCCCCGGCCATCGGCGCCATCGACACCGCCGCCATGCCGGTGACCTCCTTGAGCATGGCCTGAAGGTCATACATGGCTGACAGGAAGCCTTGGCCGGTGTCGGCGTCGGCCAGCGGGTGCCTGGCCAGGAACTGCGGCAGCATGGCCAGGTCGTGACAGGCGCGCGGGTTGTACTTCATGGTGCAGGAGCCGAGCGGGTAGAACTGGGTGTCAATACTAAAGTTCTTCTGACTCAGGGCGGTGTAGTGGCGCACCACGTCAAGCTCCGAAACCTCAGGCAGGCCGGGCGGTTCGGCGCGCAGCATCTCGGCCGGCAGATCACCGGCGGCGGCCGCCGTCATGGGGATTTGCGCCCTGGCCTGGCGGCCGGAGCGGGCGTGTTCAAATATTAGCATCGTCCAATAGGCTCCTAGTGTAGTGTCGCATTCTTGGGAATGCTTATATATAAGCCCTTGTCGGGATTCAACCCGACAAGCCGGGCATGTCAGCGGGGTTTTGTAGGTCGGGATTCATCCCGACGACGCGGGTTC
>PFGT01000024.1:0-10754 GCA_002782005.1 Hydrogenophilales bacterium CG12_big_fil_rev_8_21_14_0_65_61_21
CCGTTTCCTGGCAATCGCGCAGGCGCAATGCTTTGGCGGGCAGTTTGTTCGGGTTGAGTTCGGGGAGGTGCTGCAAACGTGCGCGCAGTGACTCGCCTTGCGACAGCCATTCCTTGAGCGTTTCGGGGCGGTGGAAGTTGAACACCTCGCGCGAACGCGGCTTGGGATCGCGGCCATCGGTGAAGCGGGTGATGATGCCGGTGCTCTCGTACAGGAAGGGCAGGGGTTCTTTGTTGTTGACCCATTTGAGCTTGGCGGCGGCGTAGCCACCTGTTTGCTCTTCGACTTCGGTGATCTTGTGCGCGAGGTCTGCTTTCTTTGCTTCGATCACGCCACAGGCTTTTCTATCGACGAACAGCACGTAGTCTGCGGGACCGATGTCAGTCTGAAACTCGCGCACCGCAACCCCCAAACTGGCACTCAAGTCGAGTTTGTTTTTCGACTGGACGACCCAGCCTGCCTGTTCGAGCTGGGCGTCAATGTTATCGCGGGCTTTTTGTTCGGGGTTCTGGTTTTCAGTCATTGCCAAAGTTAAGCCTTTCCTGTCTTTTCCACGGGATTTGGCCGCTATTCCATAGGCGTTCTCTGTGCCTTTGCGCTGAGGAATTTAGTGTTGCAAAACCACTGGACAGCAATTTCATCGTCGGTAAGTGCCCGAGGTGAAAAAAGGAGTCGGCCGGTAAGCCGGGTTCTGTCGTGGACAGCCATTCATCTGGGACGACGGTCGCCCGTCGCCTCGTGCAGCCTACCCGCAGGCTCGGCGGGCCGCCTCAACGCCTGCCTATTTGGCCTTGCTCCGGGTGGGGTTTAACGTGCCATTCCTGTTACCAGGAACGCGGTGAGCTCTTACCTGACCCGCCTTTCGGCGGACCCGACCTTCCTTGCGGAAGTTCGCGCCTTTTAGCTCCGGCATAACGCGGCAAGCCGCATTAGCCTTCACTGAAAGGTGCTATCGCACCTTTTCAACCTTACCTGATCCGTCCTCGCGGCCGGCCATCGGCGGTATATTTTCTGTGCCACTTTCCATCGCCTCGCGGCGTCCAGGCGTTACCTGGCACCCTGCCCTATGGAGCCCGGACTTTCCTCTGTGTTGCCACAGCGGCTGTCTAGCCAACTCCGCCGCAGAGTTTACACGATGGACAAGCCGCCGGCGCTGTCATCGTTCTTGAACGGGTCGCCGCCCTTGAGCTTGAGCATCAGGCGCAGGTCGTTGGGTGAATCGGCATGACGCAGGGCGACGTCCGGCTCGATCTGGCCGGCGACGCAAAGATCGAACAGCGACTGGTCGAAGGTCTGCATCCCGAGGTCGCGCGACTTGGCCATGATCGGCTTGATCTCATGTACCTCGCCCTTGAGCACCAGGTCGGAGATCAGCGGCGTGCAGATCATGATCTCGATCGCCGGCACCCGACCGCCGCCGATCTTCGGGATCAGGCGCTGGGAGACCACGGCCTTGAGGTTGAGCGACAGGTCCATCAGCAACTGCGAGCGCCGGTCCATCGGGAAGAAGTTGATGATCCGGTCGAGCGCCTGGTTGGCGTTGTTGGCGTGCAGGGTGGACAAACACAGGTGGCCGGTCTCAGCGAAGGCGATGCCGTAGTCCATGCCGTCGCGGTCGCGGATCTCGCCGATCAGGATCACGTCGGGCGCTTGGCGCAGGGTGTTTTTCAGGGCGGCGAACCAGTTGTCGGTGTCGACCCCGACCTCGCGCTGCATGACCAGGCACTGGTCGTGCGGGTGGACGTATTCGATCGGATCCTCAATGGTGATGATGTGGCCGCGCGAGTGGTGGTTGCGGTAGCCGATCATGGCCGCCAGGCTGGTCGATTTGCCCGAGCCGGTGGCGCCCACCATCAGCACCAGACCGCGCTTTTCCATGACGATCTGGTTCAGGGTTTGCGGCAGGCCCAGTGCTTCGAGGGTAGGAATCTCTATATTGATGACCCGTGCTACCAGACCGACCGAGCCGCGCTGGACGTAGGCGTTCATCCGGAAGCGGCCGATGCCGGAGAGGCTCAAGGCGAAGTTGCATTCTTTAGTCTCGCGGAATTCGCCGCGCTGCTTATCGTTCATCACCGCCGAGACGATCTCCTCAGCCTGTTCCTGGCTGATCGGCTTGCTGCCGACCGGGGTCATCTCGCCGTGGATCTTGAAGGCCGGCGCGGCGCCGACGGTGACGAACAGGTCGGAGCCGTCTTTTTCCAGCAACAGCTTGAGCAGATCGACGACATATTTGAAATAGGGGCTTTCGTCTTGCTGGGACATATCAGGGCTCCAGAATTCGCCAGTTTACGGTCTCGCCGGCCCGCAGCGGGATCAACTTCCCGGCCCCGAAACCAAGCTCGGCCGGCACTTCCCAGGCCGTGCGCGCCAGGGTGAGCGTGGCTGAGTTGCGCGGCAGGCCGTAGAACGCCGCGCCGAAGATACTGGCGAAGCCTTCCAGTTTATCGAGCGCGTCGGCCGCCTCGAAGGCCTCGGCATAGAGTTCGATGCCGGCATGGGCGGTGTAGATGCCGGCGCAGCCGCTGCCGCATTCCTTGGCCGACTGAGCGTGCGGCGCGCTGTCGGTGCCGAGGAAGAACTTGGGGCTGCCCGAGGTGGCCGCCTCGACCAGCGCCTGCCGGTGTTGCTCGCGCTTGAGCACCGGCAGACAGTAGTAGTGCGGCCGGATACCGCCCTTGAACATGGCGTTGCGGTTGTATAGCAAGTGGTGAGCGGTGATGGTGGCGGCCACGTTGGCGCCGCCCGCGCGCACGAAGTCGATGCCCTGTCGGGTGGTGACGTGTTCCAGCACCAGCTTGAGCTTCGGGAAACGCTTCAACAGCGGCGCCAGCACCCGGTCGATGAACACCGCCTCGCGGTCGAACACATCGACCTCAGGATCGGTCGCTTCGCCATGCACCAGCAGCGGCAGACCCTGTTGTTCAAGCGCCGCGATGGCCGGGTAGGCCCGCTCGACTGCGGACACGCCAAAGTCTGAGTTGGTGGTCGCCCCGGCCGGGTAATACTTCACTGCCTGGACGAAGCCGCAGGCGCGGGCCAGGGCCACTTCCTCGGCCGAGGTATTGTCGGTGAGGTAAAGGGCCATTAATGGGTCGAACGACATCCCGGTGGGCAATGCCGCCAGGATGCGCTTACGGTAAGCGGCGGCCTCGGTCACGCTGCGCACTGGCGGCCGCAGGTTGGGCATGACCATGGCCCGGGCGAACCGTCGGGCGCTATCCGGCAACACCGCAGCAAGCATCGCGCCGTCGCGCAGGTGCAGGTGCCAATCGTCGGGTCGGGTGAGGGTCAGGGTATCGGTCATTTTTGCTGATCTGATTTCAGTTCCTGGGCCAAATCATACAGGGCATTTTTTCTGGCGCCGGTAATCTGCGCCGCCACCCTGGCCGCCTGGCTGGCCGGCAAATCCTCCAGCAGGATGGCCAGCACTCGGCCGGCCTCTTTCATGCCGTCGTCGGCATCGGCTGGACAGCCCGAGACGATGAGGACGAACTCGCCCCGCTGGCGGTTTTCGTCGCCGTTCAGCCAGGCCAGCGCTTCATTCAGCGGGCAAGCGTGAAATTCCTCGAACCGCTTGGTCAGCTCTCGGGCAATGAATAGCCGACGCTCACCGCCCAGCACGGCGACCATATCGGCGACCGTCTCCAGCAGCCGGTGCGGCGATTCATAGAATGCGCTTGGCCATGGGTAATCGGCCAAGGCCTCCAGTTCGCGCCGGCGCTCGCCGGCCTTGTGCGGGAGGAAGCCGTAGAACTGCCAGTGGCCATCCTCCAGGCCGGCCGCCGACAAGGCCGTGACCACGGCGCTGGGGCCGGGCAGCGGCACTAGCGGGATGTGCGCCGCCCGCGCCGCCCGCACCACCACGGCGCCAGGGTCGCTGATGCCGGGGCTACCGGCATCGCTGACCAGGGCCACGCTTTTGCCTGCGCGCAGGCGTTCCAGCAGGATCGCCGAGGCGGCCTGCTCGTTGTGCTCGCGGTAAGAAAACAACTTGCCGGCGATGCCGTAGGCTGCAAGTAGGCCGGCGCTTACCCGGGTATCCTCGGCGGCGATGAGGTCAGCGGTCTTGAGAATGTCCAGGGCCCGCAAGGTGAGGTCACGCAGGTTGCCGATCGGCGTCGCGACGATATACAGGGTGCCGGGCGCGGCGCGGAATTCGTTGGGTTGCATGAACGGGGACCAAGGTTTAGCGTGTTCGCAGTTTAGCAAGGGAGGGGACATGGAGCGCGGCAAAGAAGCCGAGGATCAGGCGGCGGCCTATCTGACGGCGCATGGCCTGCATCTGGTCGAGCGCAACTGGCGCTGCAAGGGCGGCGAGATCGACCTGATTATGCGCGACGGCAAGACCCTGGTATTTGTTGAGGTGCGGGCGCGCGCCAGCCGTCGATTTGGCGGCGCGGCGGCCAGCATCACCGGCGTCAAGCAGGCCCGCATCGTTCATGCCGCGCGCTTGTATCTGTCGAAACTGGGTTCGATGCCTGCCTGCCGTTTCGATGCCGTTCTACTCGATGGCCCGCAACTGGTCTGGCTCAAGGATGCCTTCCAGGCAGTCGATTGACTCTATAATCGTTACCTTCCATGAACCTCGCCGAACACGTCCAACAGCATTTCATCGACAGCGCCCAGATCGTCCAGGCCGCCGCCGAGACCTTGGCCGAGCCGATCGCACGAGCTGCCGAGCGGATGGTCCAGACCCTGCTGGCCGACGGCAAGCTGCTGGCCTGCGGCAGCGGCGGCTCGGCAGCCGACGCTCAGCGCTTTGTCTCCGCCATGGCCAACCGCTTTGAACGGGAACGTCCCGGCCTGGCCGCGATCTTACTGGCTGACGGCACGGCCACGCTGACCGCACTCGGCAACGATTACGATTATGGTCTGGCATTCGCTCGTCAGGTATCGGCTTTGGGCAATCCAGGCGATCTGTTGCTGGCCATTTCGGCTAGCGGCTATTCCCGGAACGTCCTGGCGGCGGTGACTGCGGCCCACGAGAAAGAGATGATCGTAGTGGCCCTGACCGGCCGCGACGGCGGTGATCTAGCCGAAATCCTGCACGAGGAGGACGTGCTTATTTGTGTGCCGGTGGACGCCACCGCCCGCATATGGGAAGTCCACTTGCTGGCTATTCACAGCTTGTGCGACTGTATCGACAAACTTTTATTGGGAACCTGAACATGCGCCATCCTATGCCTGTTTTATTTTTGAGCCTGCTCGTCCTATCGACCCTGTCCGGTTGCGCCGCAGTCGCCGTCACCGGCGCCGCCACCGGTGTCTTGATGGTCGACGATCGCCGGACGAGCGCCACCTTTGTCATGGACGAGGAAATCGAACTCAAGGCCGGCAACCGGTTGCGGGAAAGCGCCCTGGAGGCAGTCAACGCCAGCTTCACCAGTTACAACCGCAAGCTGCTGATTACCGGCCAAGCGCCGAGCGCGGCGGCTAAGGCCCAGGTTTCGGACATCGCTCGCGGCACGGCCAATGTCCGCGACGTAATTAATGAAATGTCGATAGGTGGGCCGAGCGGTTTTTCCACCCACAGCGATGACGCGTACATCACGAGCAAGGTCAAGGCCCGATTCATCGACGATAAGCAATTCCACGCCAACCGGGTGAAAGTGGTCACCGAAAGCGGCGTGGTCTACCTCATGGGTCTGGTCACACAGGCCGAAGGCAAGCAGGCCGCCGATCTGGCCGCCAGCACCTCCGGCGTCAAGCGCGTGGTCAAGGTATTCGAGTACATCGACTGACCGGGCGATGAAATACACCGACTTGCGCGACTTCATCCGCCAGCTTGAGGCGCGCGGCGAACTGAAGCGCATCGGCGTCGAGGTCGATCCCTACCTGGAGATGACCGAGATCGGCGACCGCGTACTGCACGCCGGCGGTCCGGCGTTGCTGTTCGAGCGACCCAAGGGTCACTCAATGCCGGTGCTGACCAACCTGTTTGGCACGGTCAAGCGGGTGGCGCTGGGCATGGGTGAGGAGGACCCGGCCCGACTGCGCGAGATCGGCCAATTGCTCGCCTACCTGAAGGAACCGGAACCGCCCAAGGGCCTGCGCGACGCCTGGGACAAGCTGCCGTTGCTCAAGCAGGTGCTCAACATGGCGCCCAAGCAGGTGCGCTCGCCAGCCTGCCAGGAAGTGGTCTGGGAAGGCCAGGACGTCGATCTCGCGCGCCTGCCCATACAGACCTGTTGGCCGGGTGACGCTGGGCCGTTGATTACCTGGGGCCTGGTCATCAGCAAAGGCCCGCGTAAAACGCGCCAAAACCTGGGCATCTACCGCCAGCAGGTCATCGGCCCGAACAAGGTCATCATGCGCTGGCTGGCGCAACGCGGCGGGGCGCTCGATTTCCGCGATTTCCAGCAAGCCCATCCGGGCCAGCCGTTTCCGCTCTGCGTCGCCATCGGTGCCGACCCGGCGACCATCCTGGGCGCGGTGACGCCGGTGCCGGATGCGTTGTCCGAATACCAGTTCGCCGGCCTGCTGCGCGGCGCCAAGACCGAGGTCGCCACGGCGCTCGGCAACGATCTCAGCGTCCCGGCCACGGCCGAGATCGTCCTGGAGGGGGTCATTCATCCTGGCGAGACCGCGCTGGAAGGCCCGTTCGGCGACCATACCGGCTATTACAACGAACAGGACCGTTTCCCGGTGTTCACGGTCGAGCGCATCACGACGCGCCGTGATCCGATCTATCACAGCACCTATACCGGCAAGCCGCCGGACGAGCCGGCCATGCTCGGCGAGGCGCTCAACGAGGTGTTCGTGCCGCTGCTGCAAAAGCAGTTTCCCGAGATCGTCGATTTCTGGCTGCCGCCCGAGGGCTGTAGTTATAGACTGGCCGTGGTTAGTATGAAGAAACAATACCCCGGCCACGCCAAGCGGGTTATGTTTGGGGTGTGGTCCTTTCTGCGCCAGTTCATGTACACCAAGTTCATTTTGGTGACCGACGACGACGTCGATGTGCGCAACTGGAAGGAGGTGGTCTGGGCCATGACCACCCGCGTCGACCCCGCCCGCGACGTTATGATCGTCGAGAATACGCCCATCGACTACCTGGATTTCGCCAGCCCGGTGTCCGGCCTGGGCGCCAAGATGGGTATCGACGCCACCAACAAGTGGCCTGGCGAAACCAGCCGCGAATGGGGTCGGCCGATCGCCATGGATGCGACGGTCAAGGCGCGAGTGGATGCCATCTGGCCGCTATTAGGAGGACTTTAATACCATGCTTGACGCAAAACGTTTGCAATCTTTTTCGCTGTTGAAATCCCTGAGCGACCACGGTCTGACTCAGGTTGCCAAACGTTTTATAACTAGAAGCCTGGGCTCGGGCGAGGTTTTGTTCAACCGTGGCGATAGCGACCCAAATATCTATTTCCTGTTGGATGGGACCATCTCGCTACGCTCCGACGATAACAGCCCCGCCATCTTGATCCGGGCCGACAGCGACGCCGCGCAGATGCCGCTTTCCCGCCTCAAGCCCCGCCGTTACACAGCGGTGGCGGGCTCGGCGGCCAAGGTTGCGGTTATCGACGAGGACCTGCTGGATCGCCTGCTCGCCGCCGACCATACCGCCGCCTATGAGGTTACGGTCATTGAGGGCGACGACCCCGAGTGGATGTTTCACATCTTCTCCAATCCAGCCTTCAAGAAGGTTCCGGAGGACAACTTGATGGCCTTGCTCAGCCAACTTCAGACGCAGGACATCAAAGCTGGCCAGACGGTTATTAGGCAAGGCGACCACGGCGATTATTACTACCTGATCCGGCGCGGACGGGCACAGGTTCTTCGGTCCTTTCGGGGCGAGACGCCGGCTCAGGTTGCTGAATTGGGGCCGGGCGACGGCTTCGGCGAGGAGGCCTTGCTGTCCAATGACCCCCGCAACGCCTCGGTGATCATGACCGAGGACGGGGTACTCATGCGCCTGTCGATCACTGATTTTAATAGCCTGCTGCGGGCCTCGCTGGTTCCGAGGGTCAGCCCGATAGAGGTGCCGGACATGGTCAGGGCCGGGGCCGGGACCATCGACGTCAGGACCTCAGGCGAATATGACGAGGATGGTTTGTCTGGTAGCCTCAACCTGCCGTTGTGCAATTTGCGCCCACTGGCCGCGACTCTGCCGAACGATCGCCAATACATTACCGTCTGCCAGACTGGCCGGCGCAGCTCGGCAGCCGCTTTTCTATTGAACCAGCGCGGTTTCGATGTCTACGCACTGCGTGGCAACCTGGCTAGTCTGTCGGCCCTGAAACCAAATCGATAAACCCTTCCATTTCAACAATAGTTGATTATAATGGTCGGGATTATCCGACAGGAGTTTAACGATGTCCACAGAATTGCTTGCTGCCGCCCGAGCCGGCGACGCCGAAACCGTCCGTCGTTTGCTGACGGCCGGCACGAGGCCCGACTGGGCTGATGAAGACGGCACGACCGCCCTTATGGCCGCCGCGCATAGCGGCAACCTTGAGGTTGTGCAAATCCTGCTGGCTGCGGGCGCCGACGCCAACGCCACCGACGCCAACGGCTGGACCGCGCTGCTCAAGACAGTCTACAACCACGAGCTGGATACCGGCTTCGCCCCGGTCGCGAAGGCCCTGATAGACGCGGGCGCCAACGTCAATGCCACCATCCATTTCGGCATCACGCCGCTGATGTTGGCCGCCGGCGGCGGCGAGGGCGCGGTGTGCGAAGTATTACTTGAGGCGGGCGCCGACCCGAATGCGATTAATGAGGCCGGCCGCACTGCGCTACAGATGGCCAAGGAACGCCACTGGGTCGATGTAATCAACCTGCTTTACGAAGCCACCGGCTTTGCCCCGGAGACTGAGGGCGCTTGCTCCACTGGCGCAGCGCACGGGCCAAGCGAGGCTCAGGTGGTGAACTTCATCAAACGGTCGCATTGACGGTAACGGCGTGACCAGACAGCGTCACGCCATCCTGTCACGCCTTTACAGCCCTTCGGCGCTGTACACCACGGTCAGGGTGTGGCTTTCCCCCGCCGGTACAGTGACCACATTGTCGAGCGCATTGCCGCTTTCCACGCAGACCATCTCGCGCCAGCCGCCCTGGTTATGCTTGCCAGGGCCGAAGTCGGCCATCTTTTCCGCCTTTTCCAGCCACGGCGTCCAGACCACGGTCGAGCGGCTGCCGGTCTTGGCGATGCGGATGCGGCGCTTGAGGTCCGGGTCTTCGATGACGCATTCCGAAGCGGTATCGAGGTAAACCCGGTCAACCTCGCCGGTGAAGGCGATCGGGCCGGTCTGGCGCTTGCGCTGGCCACCATCGACCTTGTCAACGTACTCGACGTTTTCCAGACCTGCAACCTTGACGGCGCCGATGTCGCCAATCCGGAAATAGGTGTGCAAGGCCTCGCCGATCTCCACCGCTTCGGTGTCGAGGTTGGTAGTGACCAGATCGATCCGCAGCGTGCCCCCGACCGTGACCATCAGCTCGACCCGGCAGGCCTTGGCAAACTGGGCGCGGGTCTGATCGTTGGGCATCAGCATCAGCTTGACCTGGGTTTCACCGCCGGCCAGCGTCTGGCTGCCGGTCACCTGCCAGGGCACGGTGCGGGCGAAGCCGTGGCCGGGAAAGGACTTCTCGGTGGCATGAGGGCCGAACCAGGGCCAACAAATGGGCACGCCGCCGCGGATGGACTTGCCGGGCAGGAACTTGGCCGCCTCCGAGACCCAGATCACCGGCTCGGCCTGGCCCTTGGGCGTCCAGGTCACCACATGGGCGCCTTGCAGGCAGATCGTGGCTGTGGCGAGACCATTCGCGATCTCGGCGAAGGCCAGGCCATCCGGCCCTGTGCGGAAGGCAAGCTGGTTGGCGATAGCAAATTGCCGGTTCGGCGATTCTGCGTGGCTCGACATGGCGTCTCCCTTCGATTGGTTGAATTACGTACGTTCTACCTGGCTGACGTCGCGCACGGCGCCGAATGCCGCGCTAGTGGTCATCGCCGCGTAGGCGCGTAGCGCCGCCGAAACCGGTCGATTCCGGCCCACGGCTTGCCAGGCCGCCTGGCCCTTGGCCACCATGGCGGCGCGGCGCCTGGCCAGCTCGTCATCGCTGACGGCGACGCGGATGGCTCGGTTGGGGATGTCGATCTCGATCATGTCGCCTTCCTCGACCAGGCCGATATTGCCGCCTTCGGCCGCCTCGGGCGAGACGTGGCCGATACTCAAGCCGGAGGTGCCGCCGGAAAAACGGCCATCGGTAACCAGGGCGCAGGCCTTGCCCAGACCCTTCGACTTGATATACGAAGTGGGGTAAAGCATCTCCTGCATCCCCGGCCCGCCGCGCGGGCCTTCATAGCGGATGACGACGACGTCGCCGGCCTTGATCCGGTCGGCCAGGATGGCCTCGACCGCCGCGTCCTGACTTTCGAAGATACGCGCAGGACCGTTGAATTTCAGGATGCTGGCATCGACGCCGGCGGTCTTGACGATGCAGCCGTCCTTGGCCAGATTGCCATAGAGCACGGCCAGCCCACCGTCCATGGAATACGCATGGGTGAGGTCGCGGATACAGCCATTGGGACGGTCCAGGTCCAGTTCGGGATAACGCCGTTCCTGGGAGAAGGCGACTTGCGAAGGCACGCCGCCCGGTGCCGCCCGGTAGAACGCGGATACCGCAGCCTCGTGGGCGCGCGCGATGTCCCAGACCGCCAGCGCCTCGCCCAGCGTGCGGCTATGCACGGTATGGCAATCCCGGTGAATCAGACCGGCCCGATCCAGCTCGCCCAGGATGGCCAT
>PFGT01000024.1:10764-23130 GCA_002782005.1 Hydrogenophilales bacterium CG12_big_fil_rev_8_21_14_0_65_61_21
CGGCGCCACCTTACACAGGTTGGGCACCTTGCGGCTCAAGCGATCGATGTCCTTCATGGTGAACTTCACCCCCGCCTCCTGCGCCGCGGCCAAGAGGTGCAGCACGGTGTTGGTGGAGCCGCCCATGGCGATGTCGAGGGCCATGGCATTCTCGAAGGCGTCGAAGGTGGCGATGGCGCGCGGCAATACGGTTGCGTCGTCCTGCTCGTAATAACGCTTGGCCAGTTCGACCGCGACCCGTCCGGCGCGCAGGAACAATTGCTTGCGATCGGCGTGGGTGGCGACCAGCGTGCCGTTGCCGGGCAACGAAAAACCCAGGGCCTCGGTCAGGCAGTTCATCGAGTTGGCGGTAAACATGCCGGAGCAGGAACCGCAGGTGGGACAAGCCGAGCGCTCGACCGCTTCGACATCCTGGTCGGAGCACTGGCTGTCGGCCGCCTGGACCATGGCATCGACCAGGTCGAGCATCACGGTCTTGCCGCTCAATACCACCTTGCCCGCCTCCATCGGCCCGCCGGAAACGAACACCGTGGGGATGTTCAGGCGCAGGCTGGCCATCAACATGCCCGGCGTGATCTTGTCGCAGTTGGAGATGCACACCAGGGCGTCGGCGCAGTGGGCGTTGCACATGTATTCGACACTGTCGGCGATCAGGTCGCGCGAGGGCAGCGAATACAACATGCCGCCGTGGCCCATGGCGATGCCGTCGTCGATGGCGATGGTGTTGAACTCCTTGGCCACGCCGCCGGCCGCCTCGATCTCGCGCGCCACCATCTGGCCCAGGTCCTTCAGGTGGACATGGCCGGGCACGAACTGGGTAAAGGAGTTGGCAATGGCGATGATCGGCTTGTTGAAATCGCCGTCCTTCATGCCGGTGGCCCGCCATAAGGCGCGGGCGCCGGCCATGTTGCGACCGTGGGTGGTGGTGTACGAACGATAACGAGGCATGATTGTCACCTTACAAGACCTATAATCCTGCCAATTTTAACCCCACCAGGCGCCTCGACATGCTGGTTCATCCGCAATTCGACCCAATCGCGCTACAGCTCGGGCCACTGGCCATACGTTGGTATGGCCTGATGTATGTGCTGGCCTTCATCGCCTTTGTCGTGCTGGGCCGCCTCCATGCCAAGCGCCGGCCGGAGCTGGGCTGGAACCGGGACATGATCGACGACCTGTTGTTCTACGGCATCCTCGGTGTCGTCATTGGCGGTCGGCTGGGCGAGGTCCTGTTCTATGAGCCGGGCTACTACTTCAGCCATCCGGGCGAGATTATCGCCGTCTGGAAGGGCGGCATGAGCTTCCACGGCGGCCTGATCGGGGTCATGGTTGCCCTGGCCTGGTTCGCCCGCAAGACCGGCCGCAGCTTCCTGCAGATCAGCGATTTCGTCGTGCCGCTGGTCCCAGTTGGCCTGATGTTCGGCCGCATCGGCAACTTCATCAACGGTGAACTCTGGGGCCGGCCGGCCGATCCCGGCCTACCCTGGGCGATGATCTTCCCGCAGGTTGATATGCTTCCGCGCCACCCGTCGCAGCTCTATCAAGCGGCCGGCGAGGGACTGCTGCTGTTCGCGATCATCTGGCTCTACGCGGCCTGGCCGCGCGCGGTTGGCCGCGTCTCCGGCCTGTTCCTGCTCGGTTATGGGGTGTTGCGCTTCGCCGCCGAGTTCTTCCGTCACCCGGACCCCGGCATTTTCAGCGGCCTGCCGTTCGACCTATCCACCGCCCAATGGCTATGCGTGCCGATGCTGATAATCGGTATCTGGCTGTTGGCCCGTCCGGTGCGCTAAAGCCGGCTTGTAGCCAGGCGCTGGCGATGGGTATAATTCCCGACTATTGCAATTGGGTATATCGAGATCGATCATGAATACGCAAACTAACAAGATGCACGAGCTGGTCACCAGTCACCCCGTGGTGCTGGTCATGAAGGGTACGCCCCAGTTCCCCCGCTGCGGCTTCTCCGGCACAGCGGTGCAGGTATTGAAGGCCTGCGGGGTGAACGATTTTTACGCCGTCGATGTTTTGACCGACCCCGAGCTTGGCCAGGCCGCCAAGGACTATGCCCATTGGCCGACCTATCCTCAACTTTATATCGACGGTCAATTCGTCGGCGGCGCGGACATCATGCGCGAGATGTACCAAAAGGGTGAATTACAGGCCATGCTGGCCAAGCCTTGAACGGGCCTGTAAGGTCCAGCCGCCTGGCGGCCGATTTGTCCTGAACTGGTCAGCACGAATAGTATGGCGGCGCAAGACTATGTTTTTACCTGTTGCGCTCTGTGTCGCTACGGTTAAACTGGATTCATCAGGTTTATTCGGGGGTACGCAAGATGCTGATTAAAGAATTAATCGACGGCAACGCGGCCTGTTTGAACCTGGAAGGACGCTTCGATTTCCACTCTCAGCAAGACTTCCGCAGCGCCTATGAGACGATGCTGACCAAGCCTGAAATCGGCGAGTTGAGGCTCGATTTCAGTCGGGTCGATTACCTGGACTCATCCGCGCTCGGTATGCTGCTGCTGTTGCGGGAGGAGGCCGATGCCGCTGGCAAACGGGTCAAGCTGGCCAACTTGTCCGGGGTGGTGAAACAGGTGGTCGAGATCGCCAATTTTGGCAAGCTGTTCACGATTCAATAGCCCTAATGCGCCTGAAGATACTGGTTGTCGACGCCGTCCAGGACAATGCGGAGCGGCTCGGGCAAATCGTCCGCCAGTTGGGCCATGACGTAACGATCGCCCGCGACGGGGTCGAGGCGGTAGAGCACTATCGGAGCGCCGAAACCGACCTGATCTTCATGGCCATCACGCTCCCCGGACTGGATGGCATCGAGGCCACCCGCCAGATGCGCGCCCTGCCCAGCCAACATTGGGCGCCCATTGTTCTCCAATCCGCCGCTGACAGCGCCGAAGAGATCGTTCGCGGGATGGCGGCGGGCGGTGACGATTACCTGGCCCAACCGACCGATGTCCGGATCATCCAGGCCAAGATCGGCCACTATGCTCGCATCCTGACGCTGCAACGCGATACGCAAGGCTATCTGGCGGAGCTGGGCGCCTGGCGCGAGAACGCCGAACAACAGAACCGGCTGGCTCAACATGTGGTCAGCCGGTTGCTGGCCGCCGATGGCTTGCGCGATCCGATACTGAGCTGGCTGAATGTCCCGGCCGATAGCTTCAGCGGCGACCTCGTTTGCGCCGCGCGCGGCCCGGACGATGCGCTCTATGCCCTGCTCGCCGATGCCGCCGGTCACGGCCTGGCGGCGGCCCTGATTGCGCTGCCCCTGACCCAGGTCTTCTACGGCATGGCGGCCAAGGGCTTCCCGATCGATACCATCGCCGGTGAGCTGAATCGCAAGCTGAAATCCTTTCTCCCGGCCGGCCATTTCGTGGCCGCCAGTCTGGTTGCGCTGGATGTCCGCAACCAGGTCATCGAGGTCTGGAACGGCGGCAACCCGGATGTCCTGCTGCTGGACGGCAGCGGCCTAGTTTCCGGACGCTGGCCCTCGCGCCATTTGCCGCTGGGCGTTCTGCCGCCCGACCAGTTCGATGCCACGGTCGAGACCGTCGAGTATGCCCAGCCGAGCGAGTTGGCGCTGTTTTCGGACGGCATCGTCGAGGCCGAAAATCCATCCGGTGAGAGTCTCGGCCTGCCGGGCATCGAGGCGCTGCTCGGCGCCGCGCCCAAGGGACAACGTCTGGCCGCCCTAAAAACGGCCGTGCTCGGGCATCTCGCTGGCCGGCCAGGGCACGACGATCTGTCGGCCCTCGTCATACAGGCGCCGATCGAGCGGCGTCAGACGCTGCGCCTGACTCGGGCCGCCGCCGACCTGGCCGAGCCGGCCTCGGACTGGCGTCTGGAGTTGAGCTGGGGCGCATCCGAACTGCGCACTGTGGACGTGGTCCCCGCCGTACTCGGCTTCATGAGCCAGATTCAGGCCCTCAAACCCTATCAAGGACAACTGTTTCTGGTCTTGTCCGAACTGTTCAACAATGCCCTGGACCATGGCTTGCTGGGCCTCGATTCCAGTCTCAAGAACAAGGCGGGGGGCTTCCAGCGTTATCACGATGAGCGGCGGCAAAGGCTGGAGGCCTTGACCGACGGCCGGATCGACATGGCGTTTCGGCTAGGTCAACCCGATGCCCGGCCGGTTCTGGATATCCGCATCGAGGACAGTGGTCAGGGCTTCGACTACAACCAGTTCGATCCAGCCTTCGACGACTCGGTGGCGATGCGGCAAACCAATGGTCGTGGCATCTTGATGGTTCGTAGTCTGTGCGAGGAGGTCGTGTACTCGGGCCGGGGCAATGTAGTGACCGCCCGCTTTAGCGGTTGAGCGCGGGCAGTCTGCGGCCAGAGGCTTGCTTCACAGGGCGTTGATTCGCTCCAGGTAGCCCTGAATGCGATCCGGTCGGCCGGCGCGCAGCAGCTTGGCCGCCAAGGGCGCCAGGCTGGATAGGTGGCTATGCATGATCTGCTGCTTGACTGCCATCAGATGGGCCGGGTGCATGGAAAAACTGCGCAGTCCCAGGCCCAGCAACAGCCGGGTCATCTTCGGGTCGCCCGCCATTTCGCCGCACACCGACACCGGGCGCTTGAGACGATGCCCTACTTTCAGGGTATGCGCCAGCAACTGAAGCACCGCCGGATGCAACGGGTCATACAGGTGCGCCACCGCGTCATCGGTGCGGTCGATGGCCAGGGTGTACTGAATCAGGTCGTTGGTGCCGATCGACAGAAAATCCAGTTTCTGAGCGAACCATTCGGCTACCAACGCCGCCGCCGGGATCTCGACCATGCCGCCGATGGGCACGCCGGGATTGAACGGCTGACCTTCCCGCGCTAGTTCCGCCTTGGCCAGGGCAATCAGTTCCAGTGCCTGATCCAGTTCGTCCAGGCTGGACAGCATGGGGATCAGAATCCGCACCTGGCCATAGTGGCTGGCGCGCAAGATGGCCCTAAGCTGAGTGACGAACAAGCGCGGCTCAGCCAGACAAAAGCGGATGGCGCGCAGCCCCAGGGCCGGGTTGACGCTGACCTCCGACATCCAGTCCAGCGACTTGTCAGCGCCCGAGTCCAGGGTGCGTATCACCACCGGCCGGCCCTTCATTGCCGCGGCCACGTCGCGATAGGCCTCGAACTGCTCGTCCTCGGGGGGTAGATCGGGCCGGTTCATGAACAGGAACTCGCTGCGGAACAGGCCAATCCCGGCGGCGTTCTCGTCCAAGGCGTCAAACACGTCCTGGGGTAGGTCGATATTGCCAAGCAGCTCCACCGCCTCGCCGTCCAGGGTGGCCGATGGGCTGGACTTAAGCCGCTTGAGTTTCTGCTGTTCCAGCCGCCATTGATCGCTGCGGAGCTGATATTCCTCCAGGATTAGTTGGTCCGGGTTGACGATCACCACCCCAGCGATGCCGTCGACGATCAGCACATCGCCTTCCTGGATCAGGGAACGGGCATTGTGCAGCGCCATGACCGACGAGATGTTTAGGCTGCGCGCCAGGATGGCGGTGTGCGATGTCGTGCCGCCCAGGTCGGTGATGAAGCCGGCGAAGGCGTGCCGTTTGAACAGCACCATGTCGCTCGGCGACAGATCGTGAGCGACCAGTACGGTGGGCTCGTCCGAGACCTTCAATGGCGCCTGACCGGGGTGGCCGAGCAGGGCCTTGAGCAGCTTATCGGCGACTTGTTTCACGTCTTGCTGGCGCTCGCGCAGGTAAGCGTCCTCGAAGCTTTCGAACTGGGCCAGCAAGGCCTCGGTTTGTTGGGCCAAGGCCCATTCGGCGTTGCAGGCCGTTTGCCGGATCAGACCCTTGGGGGCCTGGGAAATCATGGTGTCGTCGAGGATCAATGCATGCAGGTCGAGGAAGGCCGCCAACTCCGACGGTGCGCCCTCGGGGATATGGTCGCGTAGCTGGCCATACTCGGCGCGGACCTCGGCCACGGCGGCGTCAAAGCGCGTTACCTCTGAGCCGACGTCGGCCTTGCGCAACACATAGTGCGGCACTTCCAGGCGGTCGTGGGAGTAAAGCTGGGCCCGGCCGATAGCATAGCCGCCGGAGATGCCGATGCCATGCAGGGTAAAGGTCACTCAGCTTCCCCGAATTTGTCTTCGATCAGGGCAACGATGGCTTGCATGGCCTCCGCCTCGTCCTCGCCATCGGTCGTCACCGCGATGCTGGAGCCCTTGGCGGCGGCCAGCATCATGACGCCCATGATGCTCTTGCCGTTTACCCGGCGACCCTTGCGGGCGACCCAGACCTCGGACCGGAAGCGGGCGGCGGTCTGGGTTAGCTTGGCCGAGGCGCGGGCATGAAGGCCCAGCGCGTTGGTGATTTGCACCTCGCGCTCAAGCATCGCAGTGATCGAAACGAATGTGGATAACCGCGGCCCGCCCGCCGTTGGCCACCCGGCCGGCCAGCAGACCGAGGCCTTCATGACGGTAAGACAGGGCCTTGAGCAACATCGGCAGGTTCACCCCGGCCACCGCTTCCAGTTTGCCAGGACGCAACAGCTTGCAAACGATATTGCAGGGCGTGGCGCCGTACATATCGGTCAGCACCAGCACGCCATCGCCGGCATCGAGAGCCTCGATCTGGCCACGTGCGGCGGCGAGCATGGCGTCGGTATTGGGGTGGCTCATCAGATCGATGGCGCCAAGGCGGTCCGGGCGCTCACCGAGGACATAAGTGGCCGATTGGATTAGGCTCTCGCCCAGGTTGCCGTGGGCGACGATCAATAAGCCGATCATGGGGTTCGGCGGTTAAGAAGATGGCGCATTTTAGTCTTATTCTAGCGCCGGGTAATGGCCTGGATGTCAATATCCGGGTTAAGGCCTATCTGTACTCAGGCTGCGATAAAATCCAGCCTTAGCCATTCGTTCAGCCCGCCATGCCCAGTGACCGTATCCGGGAAATCCCCTACAACTACACCTCGTTCTCCGACCGCGAGATCGCCCTGCGCCTACTTGGCCAGGATGGCTGGCGGCTGATAGAGGACCTGCGCGCCGAGCGCAAGACCGGGCGCTCGGCGCGCATGTTGTTCGAGGTCCTGGGTGATCTCTGGGTGGTATCGCGCAACCCCTATCTGGAAGACGATCTGCTGGCCAACCCGAAGCGGCGCGAGCTGCTGATCGGTGCCCTGCGCCATCGGTTAAACGAGATCGAGGCCCGCCGCCATGGCAACGACCGGGTCGGCGCCCTGCTGGTCCTGGCCAACCAGGCGGTGGATGCCTTCGCCGCCGGGTTTGTCGAGACCGCCGCACTGCGCGCCGAAATCAGCCATAAACTGGGCCATTACACCCGGCGCGACAACATCGCCTTCGATGGCTATGCTCGCGTTTCGCACGTCACAGACGCTACCGACTGGCGAGTGGAATATCCATTCGTGGTGCTCTATCCGGATACCGAGGGCGAAATCCCGGCCTTGGTGCGGGGCTGCATCGAGGCCGGCCTGACCGTCATCCCGCGCGGTGGCGGTACCGGCTACACCGGCGGCGCGGTACCCCTGACGCCACGCTCGGCGGTCATCAACACCGAGAAACTGGACTGGAAATCGGCCATCGAAACCGTGGTTCTGCCCGGCCATACCACACCGACTCCAGTCATCCGCTGCGGCGCCGGTGTCGTTACCCGACGGGTAATGGAGGTCGCCGAGGCGGCGGGTTTGGCCTTCGCCGTGGACCCGACCTCAGCCGACTCCTCCTGCATTGGCGGCAACGTGGCCATGAACGCCGGCGGCAAGAAGGCGGTGTTATGGGGCACCGCGCTCGACAACCTGACCGCGTGGAAAATGGTGACGCCGGATGCCGACTGGCTCACGGTCACCCGCCTCGACCACAACCTGGGCAAGATTCATGACGTCGAGACCGTCCGCTTTGAACTGCAACGCCACCACGCCGATGGCCGCGCCAAGGGCGAGCCGGAGATACTGGAAATACCCGGCGCGTCCTTTCGCAAGTCGGGCCTGGGCAAGGACGTCACCGACAAGTTTCTGGCCGGCCTACCCGGCGTGCAAAAAGAAGGCTGCGACGGCCTCATCACCCAGGCCACCTTCATCCTGCACCGGATGCCGAAGCATGTTCGCACGGTCTGCCTGGAGTTCTTCGGCCCGGTCCACGAAGCCGTGCCGGCCATCGTTGAGATCAAGGCGCACATGGACATAAAACCCGGCGGCGCCCTGCTGGCCGGCCTGGAACACCTGGATGCCCGCTATATCAAGGCGGTCGGCTATGCCACCAAGGCCAATCGCACCGGCCGGCCCAACATGGTGCTGCTCGCCGACCTGGCCGCCGACGATGCAGGGGCGGTCGACGAGGCCGCCGCCTATATCGTCGAGCAGGCGACGGTCAGGGGCGGTGAGGGCTTCATCGCCGTCAGCGTCGAGGCGCGCAAGAAATTCTGGCAGGACCGTTCCCGCACCGCCGCCATCGCCACCCATACCAATGCCTTCAAGGTCAACGAGGATGTGGTCATTCCACTCGACCGGCTGGGCGATTACAGCGACGGCATAGAACGTATCAACATCGAACTGTCGATCGGCAACAAGCTCGATTTACTGGCAGCGCTGGAGACCTTCTTCAAGGGTTCGTTGCCCTTGTTCCAGCAGGAAGACGATGTCACGGCCGACCCGCGGCTCACCGAGGAACGGCGCAGCCGCGCCCTGGAGCTGATCGTCCGGGTGCGTGAGCGCTGGCTCGACCGCTTGGAACGACTAGGCGAGGACGCGGTATTCCGCGCCGTCCAGTTGCACGAAGACCGCATCTCCTGGCGCCACGAGGTGCGCGCCGAACTGCGCCAGATATTCACCGGCCGCGAGTACGAGCCGGTGCTGGCGGCCGCCGACCGCATCCACCAGCGGGTGCTGAAGGGCCGCGTATTCATCGCCCTGCACATGCACGCCGGCGACGGCAACGTGCATACCAACATCCCGGTCAACTCCGACAACTATGCCATGCTGACCACGGCCAATGCGGCGGTGGCCCGCTTCATGCGGCTGGCGGTTGACCTGGGCGGTGTCATCTCGGGCGAGCATGGCATCGGCATCACCAAGCTGGAATTCCTGCCCGAAGCCGCCGTGGCGGCCTTCGCCGCTTACAAGAACAAGGTTGACCCGGAAGGCCGCTTCAACAAGGGCAAGCTGGCCCACGGCGGTGATTTGTCGAACGCCTACACGCCCAGCTTCAGCCTGATGGAGACCGAGTCGATCATCATGGAGCAGTCAGAGATCGGCGCCATCGCCGACTCGATCAAGGACTGCCTGCGCTGCGGCAAGTGCAAGCCGGTCTGTAATACCCATGTGCCGCGCGCCAACCTGCTCTATTCGCCGCGCAACAAGATATTGGCCACCTCGCTCTTGATCGAGGCCTTTCTGTATGAGGAGCAGACCCGGCGCGGGGTCAGCCTCAAGCACTTCGACGAGTTTAGCGACGTGGCCGATCACTGCACGGTCTGTCACAAATGCGCCAAGCCCTGCCCGGTGGACATCGACTTCGGCGAGGTCTCGATGGCCATGCGCCATTTGCTCCGCAGCACCGGCAAGAAGAAGCGCTCGGTCATCTCGATAGCCGCCGAGGCCTTCCTCAACAGTACCGACGAGCGCGCCGTTCGGCTGTTGCGCAAGGGCATGATCCAGTGGGGGTATCCGGCCCAGCGGCTGGGCCACGAGGTGGTCAGCGGGCTGGGCCTGGATCGCGCTCAGAAGCGTATGCCCCCGGCCAGCGTCGGCAAGCCGAAGATGGTCGAGCAGGTCATTCACTTCCTCAACCGGCCCTTGCCCGGTCATATCCCGAGCAAGACCAGCCGCGCCCTGCTCGGCCTGGAAGACCCGAAGATCGTGCCCATATTGCGCAACCCGGAACAAAACGGCGAGGCCGCCGACGCGGTGTTCTATTTCCCCGGCTGCGGCTCCGAACGCCTGTTCTCGCAAGTCGGTCTGGCCACCCTGGCCATGCTTTACCAGGTTGGCGCCCAGACCGTGCTGCCGCCGGGCTATTTGTGTTGCGGCTATCCGCAGACGGCAGTGGGCGACCGGGAAAAGGGCGAGGCCATCACCACGGCCAACCGGGTCTTGTTCCACCGGGTTGCCAACACCCTCAACTACCTCGACATCAAGACCGTCATCGTCTCCTGCGGCACCTGCATGGATCAGTTGCTGAAATATGAATTTGACAAGATATTTCCCGGTTGCCGGCTCATGGACATCCACGAATACCTGGCCGAGAAGGGCATCAAGCTGGATAGCGCCAGCGGGGTAAGTTATATGTATCACGAACCCTGCCACAACCCGATGAAGCTGACCAACTCGCTCGACACCGCGCAGACGCTGTTGGGCGCCAAGGTCAGGCTGAGCGAGCGTTGTTGCGGCGAGGCCGGCACCTTCGCCGCCACTCGTCCAGACATCGCCACCCAGGTCAAATTCCGCAAGGCGGAGGAGATTCAACGGCTGGCCGGCGAGTTGACTGCGGCCCGCCCCGGCGTCGGCGTTAAGCTACTGACCTCCTGCCCGTCCTGCCTGCAAGGCCTGAGCCGCTACCAGCAAGAGACCGGCGTCGAGGCCGATTACATCGTGGTCGAACTGGCCAAGCGGCTGTTGGGCGATACCTGGATGGATGATTACTTAACCCGGATTCGGCAGGGCGGCATCGAAAAGGTCTTGCTGTGACCGACTGCCCGTTGTGCGCCTCATCCGGCGACAGCCTGTGGCGCGACGACTTCTGTAGCGTGATTTCGGTCGACGACCCGGATTACCCCGGCTTCTGCCGGGTCATACTGAATCGCCATATCAAGGAGATGACTGATCTGCCCAGCGCCGAGCGCCAGCGTTTGATGACCGTGGTGTTCGCCGTGGAATCGGCGGTGCGCGAGGCGCTGAAGCCGGACAAGATCAACCTGGCCAGTTTGGGCAACCTGACGCCCCATCTGCACTGGCACGTTATCCCGCGGTTCGCTGATGACCGCTGCTTCCCGGATGCCGTCTGGGCGCCGGCCCGTCGGCCCGGCGCCCAGCGCAGCACGACCGACCTCAGACCCCGGCTGGTTCTGGCGCTGGCCCGGGCGCTGGGACCGAGTCTGGAATAACCCGGTCGGCAGGTAACACGGCGGTGAAGGTGCTGCCCTTGCCCGCCATGCTCTCTATCCGCAGCTTGCCCTGATGTCGTTGCAGCACATGTTTGACGATGGCCAGGCCCAGGCCAGTGCCGCCGGTGGCCCGGGAACGGCCGCGATCGACCCGGTAAAAACGCTCGGTCAGGCGCGGGATGTGCTGGGCCTCGATGCCCTCGCCGGTATCATGCACCGAGAATTCCGCTGATCCGCTGCGGGTCAATG
This sequence comes from Hydrogenophilales bacterium CG12_big_fil_rev_8_21_14_0_65_61_21, assembly GCA_002782005.1. Classification (GTDB taxonomy): domain Bacteria; phylum Pseudomonadota; class Gammaproteobacteria; order Burkholderiales; family Thiobacillaceae; genus Parasulfuritortus. The sequence goes on from PFGT01000024.1 coordinate 22,089, forward strand.
TCCAACTCAGGGTAACGGCGCCGCCGGCCGGGGTATAGCGCACCGCGTTCGAAACCAGGTTGCCAAAGGCACTGTGTAGCTCGACGGTCCGGCCGATCAGCTTGGCCTGGGTCGCCATCACCAGATCGATTGTGTGCCGGCCCTGGCTCAGTCCTCGGGCCTCATTGAGCAGACGTTCCATCAGGACCGGCGCATCCACGGTCTCGTTCTTCATGTCCTGATCGCCCTCTAGTTGAGCCAGCGCCAGCAGATCGTCAAGCAGGCGGCGTACCCGGTCCGATTGCTCCAGCATGAGATGGACGTATTTATGGAAGGCCGCCGGATCAGGCGCGGCCATCTCACCGAAGGTCTCCAGAAAGCCGGCGATCACGGTAATTGGCGTGCGTAGTTCGTGCGAGACGTTGGCGACGAAGTCGCGCCGCATGGCGTCAACCCGTTCCAGCTCGGTCACGTCGTGGGCGAACAACATGCGCTGGTTACGCGGCATGGGCACCATGCGGATCAACAGGGTCTGCTCCGGGACGACCGGCGATTTCATTTGCAGTGGCTGGTTGTAACTATCCAGCGATAACCACTCGGTGAAGCGCGCATGGCGCAGTAGGTAATAGATGAACTGGCCGACATCACGCGCCTGCGACAGACCCAGTTGCCGTTCGGCCGCGTCGTTCAGCCACACAATACGGTTATCAGCGTCGAGGACCACCAGGGCATCGGGCAGGGCGCCGGTCGCCACCCGCATCTGTTCCATGTCGGCCATCGCCTTCTGCTGGCGGTCCTGGCCAAAACGGGTTTGCTTGTCGAGCAGGTAAAAAACGTCACCCCAGCTTGCATCGCCGTTCAGCCGCCCCAGCCAGGCCAGCAGCCGGGCATAGTTCGACAACTGATACGCGAGGATGGCGGCGAGGCAAGCGACGGCCACGGCAAGCCCGGCGACCGGGCTGCGGCCGAACCAGAACAGGATGGAAACCAGGGCCACGCCGCCCGCCGCCAGCAGGGTGCGTAGCCAGAACGACCACATCTTGGGCTACCTTGAAGTTAAAGC
>PFGT01000024.1:23172-23939 GCA_002782005.1 Hydrogenophilales bacterium CG12_big_fil_rev_8_21_14_0_65_61_21
TTTCCAGGGCGCCGCGCAAGCGCCGTATATGCACGTCGACGGTACGCTCTTCGACGAACACATGGTCGCCCCAGACCTGGTCCAGCAACTGGGCGCGCGAGTAGACCCGCTCCGGATGGGTCATGAAGAAATGCAACAAGCGAAACTCGGTCGGCCCCAGATCGAGCGCCTTGCCACCGGCGAATGCCCGGTGACTGGCCGGCTCCAGTTTGAGCCCGGCGGCCTCGACCGGGTCATCGGTCAGCTCCGGCGCCCGGCGGCGCAGCACCGCCTTGATCCGGGCCATCAGCTCGCGAGGCGAGAAGGGCTTGGTGATGTAATCGTCGGCGCCGATATCGAGACCCTGAACCTTGTCGCGCTCCTCGGCCCGGGCGGTCAACATGATGATCGGGATCGTCCTGAGCCGGGCATCCGCACGCATCCGCCTGGCCACCTCCAGACCGGACATGCCTGGCAACATCCAGTCAAGCAGGACAAGGTCGGGCAAGGCGTCGCGCGACAGACTCAGTGCCTGTTCGCCGTCGCAGGCGACGCGGACCGCATAGCCCTGCTGGGCCAGATTGAACTTGAGCACTTCCTGAATGCCGGGCTCGTCTTCGACTACCAGAATGGCGGCTGACATGGCGACCTTCTTTGCTAGGAGCCTGTCGGACTTATGATGAAAGTCCGACAGGCTCCTGGTTGATGAAGTCGTCATCTTATGACGATTATGTGAACGATTTATGACGCCGGCGGCGATAGACCCAACGAAACTCACATAGCCCACA
>PFGT01000010.1 GCA_002782005.1 Hydrogenophilales bacterium CG12_big_fil_rev_8_21_14_0_65_61_21
TGAACCACCAGACACCCATCCAGGCATTGAAAAAATGGCAGACGGAAAAACCCGAATTATTCGTCAAGCGCGTTTATAAACAGGCGGGACTTGACACGTACTCAATGGCTGATTCGGGCGAGCGATGAAGGAACGATGCATCAAGGGCGCTTGGGAAGGCCGAAATCCTTGGCCAGTCGACGATAATCGCGCGCATGCGATTTAAGCTGCCACGCTATGCGCTGATACTGCGGGACCTGCCCGGCTGGAAGGGCGCGCTGCTTACCCTGCTGCTGGTATTGGCAGCCGGCCATACGTCCTTCGTCACCTCCCTCGATGCTGTGCTCTACGATTATGGCAGCGCTTTTTTGCCTGCCGCCGGCGCCGCGTCGGACAAACAGGTCCTGCTGGTGGAGGCCGATTACGATCGGCGCGACGCCTCTACCGCCGACCTGGAAGCGCTCGCGCGCAAGGCTTTGCAAAATGGGGCCGCTCAGGTCGTCTTCCTGTTCTCGCCACGCTTCAGCACGACCTTTTCCAGTTGGGCGCGCGATAATCAGAAAGTGCTGGCAGGCTTCCCTGCCGTGCCCGACGCGACCGTCCCCGAAGGCTTTCGCCTCGACGCCGGCCAGGCCACCGGTCTGGTGTGGATAGACCGCAGCAACCATGGCGTCTTTGACAGACAGCGAACCAGCCATTCAGTGAACGGGTGGGAGATACCGGGCATCGAATACCTCGCCGCCCGGCAGCGCGGCCGACAGCCCGGGCCAGGCGAAACGTATTGGGTCAACTTCGCCGGCGGACTGGCCAGCCTACCCCGGCTGACGCTGGCGGAGGCGCTACAGGGCAATATCGTCGCCGAGCTGGTCAAAGGGCGCAGCCTGGTGGTCGGTTTGACAGGCGGCAATCAACAGACCGGCCTCAACATTCCCGGTGGGGCCGGGCGCGCGGTGGCCAGCGCCAACGAATTTCACGCCTTCGCGCTCAACACCTTGTTGACCGGCAAGGCGATTCGGCCTTTGTCCTACTGGTCGAAGCCTGTCGTGCTGGGCCTGTTCACCCTGCTGCTTTTCCTGCTACACCAGCCGGTGCCGCAACGGTATACCGTGAGCCTGTCGTTGGCGCTGGCGGGCCTCTATGGCATGGCGGCCTGGGCCGCGCTCGCCTACTTCGGGGTCTGGCTGCCGCTCGTCGAGATGCTGGCCCTGCATGTCGGCACGCTGATCCTGGTGTATCGCGGCAAGGAGCAGGCGGCCAGCCTGAGTCTTGAACGCATGCTCACTGAGACCTCGGCCAGACTCAACGACCGTATGTTGCCAGCCAGTTTCTCGGAAAGCGAGGAACACTGGTCCTATTGCCTCACCATGGTCGAGCAGATGCTCTCGCTCAACCGCTTCATCTTTCTGGAACGTTTCGCCGGCGACCACCGCGTCCGGGAAATCAGCGCGTTGCACTGCGACATCAGCGATATCGACGAAAGACGCCGGGATTACGAGCGCACCCCCTACACCAACGCCTTGAAGCAACAAGCGCCGATCGAGGTTAACAACTATCTAAAACCCAGCGCGGACATCGATGAACGTCAGTTCCTGGTACCGCTGGTATTTGAGGGCGAGGTACTGGGTTTTTGGGCGTTCGGCATCCGCACGGAAAAGCTGTTGCAGGCACGCGCCTTTCTGACACGCACCGCCATGCTCGGCGAGCAGATCAGCCGGCTCTTGTATCAGCGCAATATCCTCCGGAAACGCCGGCTAGACGAGAAAATCAACCTCGGACACTATCTGACCGATCGCCAGTCGGTCGCCTTGTCCACCCTGCGCAATGCCATCTCCTTGCTCGAAAAACGCGCCGCCACCGTGGAATATACCTTCAGGGACCTGACCACGGCGGCCATCCTCTACGACTTCTTTGGCCGGGTCGTCATGGTCAACACGCAGATGAACTCGCTGCTGCAAAGCGCCGGGTTCAGTCAATACAAACTGACCGCCGTGGACCTGATTACCGCGCTCACCGGCAAGGAACGCGATGTCGTGCGCAATTACATCCAGTTCACGGTTTTCGAGGGTCAGCACATGACCTTGCAGACCTCGGTCGGCAAAGACCATAATCGACGCGACTGTCTACTATCGTTTCGCGCCATCGGCGGCGAGGCGACAGCCATGGTTGGCGATGAACCCTTTCAGTCCGGCGGCCTATTGGTCGAATTGGTGAACATCAGCGAAATCAATCGCATGCAAGTTGTTAAGAACCAGTTGGCGGAGCGTCTCAACTATTTTCTCAAGCAGGACATCGCCACCCTCACGTCGGCCTCGGCGCGGCTCAAAGACCCCAGCGTCACCGCGCCGCAACGCGAGCTGGCGCTCGCCACCATCGACAACAAAATCGAATCCGCCGCCAATGCGATCACCAAGACCCTGGACTTCCTGGCGGATGACGATTTCACTCAGGCTCGCGATCGCTATCCGGTCGATGCCCTGAGGATACTGATGGAAACCGTGGAGGACGCACGCAAAACCGCCGCCAAGCGGCACATCAGAATTGAAGCCGCCCTGCCAACTTCAGCCAGCTTCGTACTGGCGGCGCAGAACGAAATCAAACTCGCCTTCCAAAACATCCTGGCCTACCTGCTGGATGACAGCATCGAAGAGGGAAGGGTACGTCTCGCCATGACGGAAACGGAGCAACAGGCACACATCACCTTCGAGAATACCGGCATGGGCATGCCGCAGGCGCAAATGGACACTTTTCTATTCGGCCAGGGCGATGTCAGTTCGAAAGTCTTCAGAGGGCTGCGCGACAGCGTCGCTCATATCAAGACCTGGGGGGGGCGGGTCGCGGTCGCCAGCCATGTCGGCGAGGGTGTGCGTTTCGATCTGACGCTGGAAATCTTCATCTGACCATGGCCCCGTTCTCCGCCATGGTCACGAACGGCTGACCCCCATGCTCGATCTCTTCCCGCTGCCGATCTTTCCCGAAGGGGCTCTGGCCTCGTCCGTCGTCACCACCGTTTGGGTCGGCGTCTTCTTCGTCGCCTATTTCAACCTGCGTCTCGGTTGGGTGCTCTCCGGGCTGGTGGTGCCGGGCTATCTCGTGCCGCTGTTGATCGTCAAGCCGCTGTCGGCCGTGACGGTGCTGGGAGAAGGTGTCCTCACCTATTTTCTGGTGTGGTTTTACTCGGAGTACCTTTCCCGTCATGGGGGATGGAGCAACCTGTTTGGCCGCGACCGTTTTTTCGCCCTGGTACTGGTCAGCGTCGCCGTCCGTATCGCCATGGACGGCTGGCTCCTGCCGCTGCTGGGCAGCTGGCTGGTGGCACGCTATCAGCTCGTTCTCGACTACGGCAACAGCCTGCACAGTTTCGGCCTGATCATCATTTCACTGATCGCCAATAATTTCTGGAAGACGGGTCTAAGAAGCGGGCTGATGCCCATGCTCACCACCATCGGCCTGACCTACCTGGTGGTCCGCTTCGGACTGATGGAGTTCACCAATTTCAACATCAGCAACCTCGGCTACATGTACGAGGACATGGCGGCCTCCGTGCTGGCCAGTCCCAAGGCCTACATCGTCCTGCTTACCACCGCCTTCATCGCCTCGCGCATGAACCTGCTGTATGGCTGGGACTTCGCTGGCATCCTCATTCCGTCGCTACTGGCGCTACAGTGGTATGAGCCCTGGAAGATCGTGGCCTCATTCGCCGAGGCCGCCATCATCCTGATGCTGGCCGTCCTCGTCCTCAAGACCCCGCTCTTCCAACGCACCACGGTCGAGGGCGCACGCAAGCTGCTGTTGTTTTTCAACATCAGCTTCGTCTACAAATTCGTGCTCGGCTATGTGCTGCTCTGGGGCTGGCCCGAGGTCAAGATCAGCGATTATTACGGCTTTGGTTACCTGCTGCCCACCCTGATCGCGCTGAAGATACACGACAAAGGCATCTTCGCCCGCATGTCGCGCGCCATCTTGCAAACCTCCCTGGTTTCCGTCGGTTTGGCCAGCGTGCTGGGGTTCTCGCTCACCCTGCTCCCCAGCTCGCTTACCTTGCCGACACCGGCGGCCGAGAGCAAGGCGCTGCCGCCCATGGCGCAACGCCGCGAATCGCTGCTGGAATTGTTGCGCCAGGAAAAACTGGCGCTGTACCGGACGCGCCTCGACCAGACCATGGCTAGGCCCTTACCCAAGGAAAGCGCCGCCTTTGCCGAGGGCAGCAAACATCTGCTCGACTATGCCCGCCGCCATGACTTGCCATCGCTGGAAGAAGGACGGAGATGGTTGAACGCCGCCAATTACCAGGTGGAACGGGTCGAAGGCCATCTGTTGCTGCTGACCGAAAAAATGCCGCGCCGCAACTGGGGCATTTACGTCATCGACACCGCCGCGACCAGCGAACTGGCGGTCGAGGTGCCGGCGCCACTAGAGGAAAAAGGGGCGCTGGAAGCGGCTGCCTGGATTTTCCGGTTGTCCGCCGGCCGCAGCCTGGCCATCGCCGGCGCGGCGCGGCGCGCCAACAAAGATGGATCGGCCGACGTGCTGCTTAACCCGCTGACGCCTTACCATGGGTTCCACCATGCTAGCGCCCGCGCCAACGTGTTGCAGGTGCGCGCCTACACGCCGGAATCCGCCCGCCTGCTGGGCGGCACCCGGCAGGCCGGGCAGATGATCGATCTGGCGGAGCCGCCGACGCGGTTGGCGGTACGACATGCGCTGCCAACCGGCGTCCGGCTCGACAAGATCAAGGAGTGGATGGATACCTTCGAACTGGAGTGGAACGATACCCCGCGCGCCAACCTGCAACGTGAGACCATGCAGAGTGGCTTCGCCGAGCTGCTACTCAATCATCAGGACATACGCAAGCTGCTGGCGCGTTCGCTGCTCGCCAGCCAGGAGGTCCCCGTCACCGAAGAGGAGCGTTCCATCGAAGGTTATCTGCAAGACTGGCTGCTAGCCGAGAACAAGGGCCGCATTGCCGCCACCGGCAGCAACCTCTACCGTCCACCGCGTTTGGAAGAGCTGCTCTTTTTCGACGACGAGGTTGTCACCCCGTTGCTGCGCACCGCCCGTGAACACTACCGTGCGCAGCACTGGGACAGCGCCGGTCTGGAGAGCCTCAAGATCATCCGTGCCGCTGCCCAGGCCGCCGGCTACGAGCTGAGCCGCTACCATCATCTTGGCACCGGCACCGACTATCTGATCCTGGCGGAGCCGGATGGCGCAAAGCGCAACTATCGGGGCACCTATGTGTTTCGCCTCGGTCCGGCAGACACGGCCATCATCCAGGCGCCACGGCCGCGGCACGACGTCTACAGCCTGGAGTTTGCCGTCGCCCTGTTCGAGGGCCTGCGCGCCCGCGCCCTGCTGATCGGCGGCGCCCACCCCGATGCCAACCAGGATTTATCCGCCGATATACTGCGGATGGCGAACAAGGAGAGTCTGTTCAGCCTGGTCAATCAATCCTTGCTGCGCGCCTCCCAGGGGCAGCCAGCCTGGGCTATCCAGTGCCGCACCATGGGCAGCCGGGCGGATGCGCCGTTACCAAACACCGACATACTCGTCGCCCTGCACAACGGGCTCGCCCGCCGGGATAGCCTGGACGCCCCGGGCCGGCGTCTTGTCACTCTACTCGACCGCTATGAACTGAGCTGGCGCTTTGCCCGCGGCGGTGCCGCCGAGGCCGGCTACGATGCCCTCGGCTCGCCCCAGTCGCTGGCCGTCAATGCCACCCTGGACAAGACCTTCGCCGTGCTCTGGCTGGCGCCCGGCAGCCGCTCCGGCTTCCGCCAGCAAAGCGAACATACGCCGCAGGAAATGCAGTTCCTGGCCCTGGCCATCCCCAACGTCGAAGCCGACCTGTATCGTTATCTGGCGCAGCACCCGCTGATGATGCCAGCCACGACACTGCCTACGGAATTGCACACCTTGCTGCGTCCCTATTTCACCTCGCAGGACATCGTGGCGCTGGTCGCCGCCCGGCAACGCTTCCCGGCGCTGCGTTGGCAACGCCTGACGGACGTCAACTCGCGCCTCGGCTTCCTGCTGCTCCTGGACGCCACCGGCCGACACGTGTTGGCGGTCGTCAACCTGTCGGCCCGCCAGCCGGACAGTTACCTGGCGGCGGCAAGTGGGACACTGTCACGCGCCACGGTGGAACGTTTCGTCAACAGTGGCGCGGCCTGGCTGGAGATACGGCCATGAGCCTGCGCACGCTCGGCCGCTTACTGTTACTGCTGGCGCTGGCCGCCGGCATCTACTGGCTGTACCCGCGTCTGCCACTCGGCAGCCTGTGGCGCCATGGCAGCGATGCGTATAAGTTGCAACTGGTGAAGCAGGCCACCCCTGCCATCGTCTACGAAGTGCCGGAACGGGGCTGGCTGGAATTTCCGCTCGACCCCGGCACGGCACAGATCAGAATCATCAGCAGCGCCACGGTGCACGACCTCGCGCCGATCAAACGGGCGATGCTCGCCGACCCAGCCAAACGCTGGACATACGCCCTGCAGATCGAGGTGTTCGACCGCGATGGTCGGGTACTGTTGGCGCAGCCGTGGCATATGCGCACCAACCTCTCCCTGTTCAAGGATGCGCAAGGCCGCGAATATACCCCTGCCTTTTATCTCAGCAACGACCGTGTGCCATTGCTCAGCACCATCGTTCGTCTCAATTTCGCCGGCCTGCCGCCGCCCAAGCGTCTGCGTCTGCGCCTGTTACGCAAGGACGCAGACATACGCGATGTGGTGGCGCGCGTTTACCTCCCCGAAAAGATCCAAGCGCACAAGATTGGCTACCTGTGGCAGCGGCTGAGCGAAAAAACGCGGACGGCACTAGCGGCCGGCAACGTCTATCCAAGCGAGTTGCTGACCGAGGAAGAGAAGCGCGCACTCATGCTCAACTCCTGGCAGCCCATAGGTCCCAAAGATCGTCACGGCGAGATGCGCCGCTGGGATTACTACATGCTACGTGACAACGAGGGCGAAATGATTGACAGCCCCATCCCCAGCGCCGGGCTGCGTTTGGCCGCCGGGCGCTCGGGCATGGTGCCGCTACCCGAGGAAGGCGGCCGCTTGCGTCTGCATTTCGAGCCCGGCATCGTGCCCGTCCAGGGCGACATCCGCCTCATGTGGTATGGCAACACGGCCTTCCAGCGCCGGCAGGTCCGGCTGCATTTCGACGGCCACCCCCTGGACCATCGTCTCGACCTCGGCGGTGGTTTGCTGGAAATTCTCGCCGACACCAACCTCAGTGCGCGCCTCTACCTCATCGACGGCAAGGGGGGAGAGACCGAGATCACACCGGCACCGCAATACCTGCGTACCTACAGGACCGACCCGACGCACCCCATCGAGTACGGCATCCTGCACGTCGCCGCCACCCCCACGCCGATCAAGGTCGATCTGCGCTACCTGACCCCGCCCGAGGAGAGCGGGGCAGAGCGATCCCCGCTTATCGACTATGCCTTGCTCGATCGGGCTGGCAAGGTGCTCAAACAAGGCAGCATCGCCATCAGCAAACCCGACAGTCACTACAACAGCGTAGTCAACGACTATACCGGCGCGCGTTTGAGCGATCCCTCGACCTACTATTTCCTGCTGCCGGCCAGCGTCGCCAGGCTGCGGCTCCGGGGCGCGGCGGAAGACGCGCCGGTATTGGTCGCGGTATCCAGCCGGCCGCTCGACCTGCCGCACCGCTACCGCGCCCCCGAGGACCAGTTCGACTTCGACGCCCAGGGCAAGCGCGTCAGCGCCTGGTTTCCGCTCAAGCCGGAAAACCACGTGCAGTGGCTGGCCGACAACGGCAGCGTGCTGCTCACGGTGCAGCCGCGCCCACCCGAGGACAAACCCGAGCTATTGAGCGGCCGCTATGCCTGGGAGGATTTTCACCCGCTTGGCGCCTGGAAGGGCCGCCTGCTGCTCACGCCGCAGGAGCCAGGCACGCCCTTCCGCAGTGAGGCGCTACCCGCCAGCTATCAGGAGATCGTGGCCAATCGCGACACCGCCGTCACGCTGCCCTCCTACGAAGGCTTGCGTAGTTTGTCGCCCCGTCTGCTGTGGGTGCGGCCGCAGGAGGCACCGGCATCGTTCAGCCTGTTCGTGGACGGTCGTTTGCACCAACAGGGCCGCCTTGCCGGGCGCCATGGCGAGATGCAGTTGTTGCCGCTGAGCGTCGGCCTGCACCGCCTGCGGCTGGTCGGCGAGGCTGGCGGCAAGTTCTTTCTCAACCACCTCGAACCGCGCTCGCCGGTCTATGTGCAGCGGCTTGCCAATCAACTGGAAAACACGCTCGACTTCGTCGTCGGGCGCACCACTTCGTGCGCGGAGACGCTCTCGGTGAGCCTTTTCCAGCCCAGCGAGCGGCGTGCCCGCAGCCGCCTCCGGGTCGAGGTGCGCGGCCCGGCGCCAGCCAGTCTTGCGCCCCTGCCTGCCTGGGTGTTCAGGCTCAGGGAATTCGATGTTCGTCCCGACAGCCGCGACGCCGTCACCGTATTTTCGGTACAGGAGGCCCTCACCGATGCTGGACAATCTTTCTATCTGCCTTTCCCCGCCGGCGCGCCCAGGGGACAGTACCGTATTACCATACGCCTGCAGAGCGGGCCCGGCGGCCACGTCCTGCTGTCGCGCTTGACCCCCGGCGTCAAGCCGACGCAGCGGCTGTTGCACGAGAACGATGTCGTTACCTATGAAAACTCGCAAGACTGAACTCATGGCGGCGCTGGTGATTGCCGCCCTGGCACCGGCGGCCCAGGCCGACTGGGTGCAGCAACTGGCGGCGGCCAGTAGCGAACGGCATTTCGTACAGCCCGCGGCGGCGGAAGTAGCCCGGGCGCAGGCGCTGTTCCTGCGACTCATGCAGGGTGAGCGGGGGGAAGTACTCGGCAAGGCTTGGTCCGACCTCGGTTTTGCGCTCGTCAACGACACCGAGCAGGGTCTGACCTGGCTGCAGGAACGCCCCGAGGCGCGGCGTGGCCGCGGCTTCTTCGTTTTTCGCCCCGACGGGGCGGACGCACTACAGATGCCACACGCCTTCAACGATGCCATGACCGGCCAGATTGGCATCGCCCTGTTCCGGCGGGGTCGCTTCGGCGCCGCCGCCTGGAATACGGTGCCGCGCGATTTTGTGGCGGATGGCCGGCGCGTCGATGCCGATATGGCGCATCTTGACGACAGCTACTTCATTGCCTTCGCCCGTGCCTTCGCGCAACGTCATCCGCAAGATCACCTCTACCAACTGCACGGTTTCGAGCAGGAAAACCGCCTCAGCGACGCGGCCAGAAAGGCCGCCGCCATCCTCAGCGACGGCAGCCGCACACCTGCGGCCGCGCTGCACCGGCTCGCCACCTGTATCGCCGCCAAGACAGGCGCCCGCGTCCTCACCTATCCCGAGGATGTCCGGGAATTGGGTGCCACCACCAACACGGTGGCCGCCGCCCTGCGGCGCGAGGGTTTCGTCGGCTTCGTGCATATCGAGATGAGCCGTCCGTTGCGCACCGATCTAGCGCACAGCCCGGCGCAGCAACGGAAGCTGCTGAGCTGCCTGGAGGGCGAGGTTTGATGCTGTTGCGCCGGCCGCGTCTGCTCGCCCTGCTGCTACTGGGCTGGTCCTGTCTCGCCCATGGCGAGTTGGATGAAATCCATTCGCGTTTGTTGGCGCCTTATGCCGTGCCGCTGCGCTGGGACAACATCGAGGCTGCCCCGGCCTGGCTCGGTGGCGTCCAGCCGGTCTACCGCAAGGACAAGGGCTACCACACGGTCCGGTTGACCCTGGGCGAGTGGACCGAGGTTCGCGTTGCCGCCGGAGAGCAATTGCGCCTTACCACCGTCGAAGGCGCATTCACCCCGTCCGACCTGCGCCTCATGCGCGCGAATGGCCGCGGCCTGTATGCCGAGGTCATGCCGCAGCCTAGTTCCGACCGCCGCCACTGGCTGGTCGGGGCCGAGACTGCGGCCGCGTCGATCTATCGCCTGGAGCACATCGGGCAAGACAGCGGACCGCTGGAGATCGCCCTGTTCGCCTCCCGGCACACCCCCCTGGGCGAGCTGGCGCCGTATCGCCAGGTGCTGCCCCTGCCCGGCCAGGCTGTCTCGTTGCGCGCCGCCGCAGTCGCCGCCGCGCAAACATACTGGCGGCTGGAAAGCGATCAGCCGATAGCACTCAAGGTGACCGGGCCACGCCGCCTGGCGCTGGACAATCGGATGCTTTACCCCGCCAGCGAAAGCGGCTTGCTACAGTCGTGGCGGGTGCAATGCTGGCTGGACGACAGGCCGTTGCACACTGCCGAGATGGAGAGCAACGTCGAGTCCAGGCAGGAGGTATTCGTCGATCGGGCGAGTACGGTGGTCAGCCGTGCCGAGCGTTTTTATCTGGAGATACCGTCCGGCGAACACCACCTGCGGCTGCGCGCTTCTGCCCCCTTGCTGGCGCGGCTGCTGGCGCAAGCGTCCACCGACTATCTTTTTCCGGAACTCAACCAGCCGCGCCTCACGGCCGAGGCGGCACGCGCCGACCTCGACCCGGACGAGGCCGGCCGCAGCAGTTGGCAACGCGGCCCGCGCGAGATCGCCGCGGCCGCCCTGGCTACCGCCAACGTCAGCGCCGTCGAGCACGCCGCCCTGCGTCTGGCCATGGATACCCGCTGGCGCGAGGGCGGCAGCGTCGGCGCCGCGCTGTTGGCGCAGGCGGCCCTAGCACGGCCGGAGGATCAGACGTTAGCGACCCGTGCCCGCCATTTCAGCGGCGCCCACACCTTCTTCCGCGATCTGCTGCCCGTGGCCAAGATAGAGTCCGCCGCCATGACCTATCGCTGGTTCCGCCTGCCACACCTGCTGGAACCCGGCCAGGAGGTACGTAACCTGGTGGTGGCGGCGCAGCACCGGGAGGCGCTGCTCGACCGTCTGGGCAGCGGCTATTTCATCACCCTGCCGCCTCACGGCCCGGTCATGCCGGCTATCGCTACCCCGCCCTTCCCGGCCGTGCAAAGCGTTGTCCCGGAAAGCGTGCGCGAGGTCATCCAGTTCGAACCCTATTCCGCCCGCCTCACCCAAGCGGCGCGGGCCCGCCTGCGGGCACTCGCCCAGCGCCAGCGGCAATTGGCCGGCGGTCTGCTGGAGATACGCGGCTACACCGCCAGCGACAAGGTCTCGGCCTACAACCAACGGCTTTCACAACAGCGCGCCGCAGCCGTTGCCGAGGCGCTCGCCACGCTCGGCCTCAAGGCCAGGATAGTCAAAGCGACGGGGCGCGGCATCGCCGACCCGGTGGCCGACAATGCCAGCCGCAACGGCCGGCAGCAAAACCGGCGGGTTGAGATCACCTGGCAGCCACCCGCCGCTCACCCGCCGCCGCCCGTCGCGGCACCGATGCCACGAGCCGACGGTGCCCGCTACCTGCTACCGCCAGCCTATGCCCCACGTACCCTGCGTCTGGTCGCCTACGGCGAGGCCGAGGCCGAATTCTTTCTGCAAATCGATCAGCAGGCCCCTCGCCGGTTGCGTTTCGCGCCGCGCGACCGGCTGCCGGATGCGGCCTTCGCCCCCAGCCCTGGCGAGGGCGGGCTGCTCCTGCAACGGCTCGGCGATGATGTGCGCGGCGACGGCAGCATGAGTCCCGCTTTCGGCCGTTACCGGGTGGCGGCGCCCATGGTCGCCGCGGCCAGCATCGAGCTGATCTTGCCCGCCACCAGCCGCGAGATTCGCCTGTGGCGAGCCGATGCCGCAGCTGGCGGACTGCGCGTGGCCGTGCAATATCAGGCCGCCGCCGCTTTCCAATTGAGTGAGCGCGAGTTCCTTTCCCTCTTCAATCTCGATCAGGATAGCGGTCTGCCGCTACGGCTGGCGCTGCGCGCCGGCTGGCAGGAGGCGGACGGCGCCGGTCCGGAACAGCTCGCCAGCCAGTGGCGGCCACTGGCGCGATTGCTGCTGGCGGAATTGCGTCAGGCGGCTGCCGGTGTGCGCGCGCCGGCGGCCGCTGAGCACAAAGCGCCGGTGGCCGGCGACGCGGCGCAACGGGCACGCGCGGCGGCGGCGCAGGGTCAGTGGCTGCTGGCGCTGGAAGAATGGAGCCGCGTCTGGTTCGCGCACAGTCGCGGAGCCGAACGCGAAGCAGCCGAGTGGGGGCGTATCGACGCCCTCGGCCAGTTGGGCGAGGACTTCATGTATGAACAGTTACTCAAACAGATACTGCTGTTCGACCCCGACCCAGAGAGGCGTGGCCACGCCCTCGACCGGCTGGAAAAACACTACGCATCTGCCGGCAGCGATGAGGCGCGGCTGCGTCTCTATGCCATTGCTGTGCAGCGGCAGCCGAACGCCCTGGCCTACTGGCGCAAACTCACGCAGGTGCTGTTGGAGCAAGGCGAATACCGTCTCGCCCTGCTGGCCGGCCTCGCCCTGCCGC
>PFGT01000125.1 GCA_002782005.1 Hydrogenophilales bacterium CG12_big_fil_rev_8_21_14_0_65_61_21
ATTTTCCCCGGACGCAAAGAAGTACCCAAGACCCTGATCTTCGCCAAGACCGACAGCCACGCCGACGACATCATCCAGACCGTGCGCGAGGAATTCGACGAGCGCAATGCCTTCTGCAAAAAACTCACCTACAAAACCGACGAAGACCCCAAGTCGGTGTTGCAGCAATTTCGCAACGAGTATTACCCGCGCATCGCCGTCACCGTGGACATGGTCGCCACCGGCACCGATGTGAAGCCGCTAGAATGCTTGTTGTTCATGCGCGACGTAAAAAGCCGCAACTACTTCGAGCAGATGAAAGGTCGCGGCACGCGCACACTGGACATCGACGACCTGCGCAAAGTCACGCCCTCCGCCGTCAGCGCCAAGACCCACTATGTCATCGTCGATGCCATCGGCGTGACCAAATCGCTCAAGACCGCCAGCCAGCCACTCATCACCAAACCCACCGTGCCGATGAAGGACTTGGCGATGCAGGTGATGATGGGCGCGGCGGACGAAGACACCATCAGCTCGCTTGCCGGACGTTTGGCGCGGCTCAACAAACAATTAGATGCCGATGACCAGCGCATGATTCGCCAAGCGGCGGGTGGATTGGAGCTCAACCAACTCGTCGGCCAGCTATTCGGCGCAATCGATGCCGACAACATCGAAGCCCGCGCGCTGCAACTGGCCGGGCTGGGTATCGGCAGCGACCCCGGCGACGCAAAGCGCGAACAGGCACAACAACAATTGGTGCAAGAAGTGGCCAGCGTGCTGAATGGCGAACTGGTGGAACTGCTCGACACCCTCCGCCGCGACAAAGAACAAACCATCGACCACGACACACTCGACACCGTGCTGGGCGCGGGCTGGGAAGCGAACATCGCCAACAACGCCCAAGCCATTGCCGACGAATTCGCCGCCTACCTGCAAGCGAATAAGGACAACATCGCCGCCCTCACCATCTTCTTCAGCCAGCCGTATCGCAGGCGCGAACTCAGCTACGACCTCATCCGCCAGGTGCTGGATAAACTCAAGATCGACAAACCCAAACTCGCCCCCTTGTACGTGTGGCAAGCCTACCGCAGGCTGGACGACTACAAAGGCGCGCAACCCGTGCAGGAACTCACCGCCTTGGTCACCCTCATCCGCCGCGTGTGCGGCATGGATGAAACGCTGAGCGACTTCGATGTCACCGTGCGCCGCAACTTTAGAAACTGGATCATGCAACACCACTCCGGCGGCACAGAAAAATTCAATGAAGAACAAATGGACTGGCTGCGCAGGGTGCGCGACCACGTCGCCAACTCCTTCCACATCGAGCGCGACGATCTGGAAATGTCGCCGTTCGACGGACAAGGGGGCTTAGGCAAGATGTATCAGTTGTTCGGCGCGAAGATGGACACGCTGCTGGATGAATTGAATGAAGTGCTGGTGGCTTAAACCTAACAAAATTAAATGACGCGATACCAATTGCGCGCCACATAAAACCAGCCAAGCGATGAAGACAGCGTTTATCCAATAGCCTTATGCAACAAACGCAGTGCTTGCTGCTGCACTTTGCTACAATCCACATATACCACATACACACTGAGAATCCCATGACTCAATTATATTGTTATGTCCCCGAAGATATTGCCCAACAAGCCCAGCAAAAGGCGGCGCAATCAGGTTTGAGCCTTTCCCGTTATTTGGCCGAGTTAGTCAAACGTGACACGCGGGCGAACAGTGGCTGGCCGGAAGGATATTTCGACCTATTCGGAAAATGGGAAGGCGCGCCACTGGAACGCCCGCCGCAAGGTGAATTTGAAAAGCGGCTGACACTCGAATGATCTACCTGCTCGACACCAACGTTTGCATTCATCTGCTCAATGAAAAGCAATCGCGCGTTACCCAAAACTTTAGACAGCACAACCCCACCGACATCGTACTGTGCAGCATCGTAAAAGCCGAGTTGCTCTATGGCGCACGGCGCAGCCAGCGGATGGAATCTAATTTGCAACTGCTCATAGCCTTTTTCGCCCCCCTGCAAAGCCTGCCGTTTGACGACGAAAGCGCCGAGCACTTCGGGCAAATTCATGCCGACCTGCTCAATCAAGGCAAACCCATCGGCCCAAATGACACCCTGATCGCCGCCATCGCCCGCGCTAACAATGCCACCCTAGTCACTCACAACACCGCAGAATTCAGCCGCGTGGCGGGATTGCGCCTGGCAGATTGGCAAATCACGTGATGCGCAGGATGCCCGACCACGTCGCCAACGCCTTCCACACCGAGCGCGACGATCTGGAAATGTCGCCGTTCGACGGACAAGGCGGGCTGGGCAAGAAGGTCCCGTTGTTCGGCGCGAAGATGGACACGCTGCTGGATGAATTGAATGAAGTGTTGGTGGCATAACCCCGACCAATTGCGCGCCACTACCGCTTGAGTAACCATGACGACTGGCTGCATTGTATTAAAATGCACCATAGCCTCGAAGGAGAAACCACCATGCACGCCCTCGAATTCCCTGTGGAAATTGACCACAACCAGCAAATTCATTTGCAGTTGCCCAAAACGGCGGCTACGGGCAAGGCTAGGATATTCGTTATTTATGATGAACAGCCAGCAAAAAAATCTAAGCCATTAAAACTGGGATTGTTTGAAGGGCAAATAAAAATCAGTGATGATTTTGATGAGCCTTTACCTGACAGTTTTTGGTTAGAGGGAAAAATATGAAGCTGTTAATAGACACGCATATTTTTCTCTGGATAAATGGGGAAAGTTCTAAATTATCTGAGCAACTTAAAGAATTGAGCCGTTCTGGCGAGCATGATTTTTATCTCAGTATCGCGTCGGCATGGGAAATACAAATTAAATATCAATTGGGGAAGTTGACCTTACCTTTGCCTATCGAAGAGCTGATTGCGAAAA